>JAJAYW010000050.1 GCA_026786005.1 Lysobacter sp.
CGCGAAGGCGGGAACCCATGTACGCACAGTGTCAAATCGTCAGGTTCGCTCTGCGCTGGATTTCCTGGCATGGGTTTCCGCCTTCGCGGGAAGATCCAACACTTCTCCCCTCTCCCAGCTTTCAGTCGTGATACCCCAACGTCCGCAACGCAGCCTCGTCATTCGACCACCCCTCACGCACGCGCACCCACGTTTCCAGGAACACCTTGCGGCCGAACAGGCGCTCCATCTGCAGGCGCGCCTTGGTGCCGATCTCGCGCAGGCGCTCGCCCTTGTTGCCGATGACGATGGCTTTCTGGCCGTCGCGTTCGACCCAGATCACCGCGCCGATGCGCAGCAACGCGCCCGCTTTCACAGTTGTGTCCTCGACGAAGCGTTCGATCTCGACCGTGGTCGCGTAGGGCAATTCGGCGCCGAGCTGGCGCATCAATTGCTCGCGGACGAACTCGGCGGCCAGGAAACGCTCGCTCTTGTCGGTGAGGTCGTCGACGTCATAAAGCGGCGGTTGTTCGGGCACCAATGCCAGCACCGTGGCGACCAGTGTTTCAAGACCATTGCGCTTGAGCGCCGAAACCGGATGCACTCCGGCAAACTCGCGCTCCTGCGTGGCTGCCGACAAGTAAGGCAACAACCGAGTCTTGTCACGCATCTTGTCGATCTGATTGACGACCAGCACGACGGGAACGCCCGATTGCTTGAGGGTCTCGTAAGCCAGCGTGTCTTCCTCGTCCCAGCGCCCCGCTTCGACCACAAGCAACGCGGCATCGACACCGTCGAGCGCACCACGCGCCGCACGATTCATCATCCGGTTCATCGCCTTCTTCTGCTCGCGATGGATCCCCGGCGTATCGACCAGCGCGATCTGGCCCGCATCGAACGATGCGATGCCAAGCAACCGATGTCGCGTGGTCTGCGGTCGGTTGGAAGTGATGCTGATCTTGGTGCCGACCAGCGCGTTGATCAGCGTCGATTTGCCGACGTTGGGGCGGCCGATGACAGCGACGTGGCCGGCACGGTAACTGGATGTATTCATGCGGGGATTGTGGGCGGGCTTGCTGCGCAGGGCAAACCAAAGTCGCCTTCCAACGCAATCATCACGAGATCAATCGTCGGCTTTCAGCGCTTGCAAAGCAGCCTCGGCTGCCACCTGCTCGGCGGCGCGGCGCGATCCGCCTTCGCCCTGGGTCACCAGCGGCGGTTCGGTCAACGTGCAGGCGATGAGGAATTGCTTGGCGTGATCGTCGCCGCTTTCCTCCAGCAGCGAGTAAAGCGGCAGCGGCTTCTGGCGGCCTTGCAGCCATTCCTGCAGCCGGGTCTTGGCGTCCTTGCCGACCTTGTTCGGCGCCGGCAGGCCAGCCAGCAAGGCATCGAACCACGGCAGGATCACGTCGCGGCAGGCGGCGAACCCGGCATCGAGATAGATCGAGGCGATCACGGCTTCGAGGGCGTCGGCCAGGATCGAGTCGCGCCGGTGGCCGCCGGACTTCATCTCGCCCGGGCCGAGCGTCAGCACCGATCCCAGATCAAGCTCACGCGCAATCGATGCCAGTGCCGACTCGCGCACCAATTCCGCGCGGGCGCGGGTGAGTGCGCCTTCGTCGGCCTTCGGCCAGCGCGTGTACAAGGTTTCGGCGACGATCAGGTTGACCAGTGCATCGCCGAGGAACTCGAGCCGTTCGTTGTGTGTCGCGCCAGCGCTGCGATGGGTCAAGGCCTGCGTCAGCAGGCCTTGCTCCGTGTAGCGATGGCCGATGCGATCACTCGTACGTGCCACCACGGACCAGTTCTTGCGTGGCGGTGAATTTACCGACGACATCGATGTTGTAGATCATCGGCTTCCGGACTTCATAGTTGACGTCCATCTTCCAGCCCTTGTCGATGCGGGTCAGCTTGACGTTTTCCGGCTTCACGTTTTCGGAGTAGTTGATGTACAGCCGGCGGAAGAACAGGTCCTGTATTTTCTCGGGCGCTTGACCGGCGATGCCGGGCTCGTTCGACAGCCCCTTCAGCGAGGATTTGACGCTGTAGAACTCCTGGTACATCGGGAACAGCTTCATGCCGATGTAGGCGCCCAGACCCACCACCGCCAGCACGATCAGGAACCCGATCAGGGTCAAACCTTGTTGCGCGTGTCGCGTGCTGCCTTTCATAACGTGTCCCCTTCAGCAATACATTTTGATGAAATGCCGGTTTACGGAATACCGGATCCGATCCGCGAGAAATCCACCCCACCCGCGGTGCTATCGAAGTTCATCCAGACCAGGAATGCCTTCCCCCTCAGGTTGGATTCCGGCAGTGTCCCCCAGAATCGGCTGTCCTCGCTATTGTCGCGGTTGTCGCCCATCACAAAATACTCGCCGGCCGGGACCGCCCATTCGCCCTCTCCCTGAACGAAGAATGGCATGTCTTCGCGTTCGAGGATGGAATGCGGCCTTCCCGGCAGCTGCTCTGCGATCAACGAGGCCCCGGTCATTTCCGAGCCCTTGCCCTTGCCGATGTATCGGCCGACGGGCCGGTAACGGATCGGTCGGCCGTTCACGAATACGGTGTTGTCGCGATAGGCCACGATGTCGCCCGGCAGGCCGATGACCCGCTTGATCCAGTCCTGGTCGGGATGGTGCGGCGGCCTGAAGACCACCACGTCGCCGCGTTTGGGTTCGCCGGTGGCGATGAACTTCTTGTTGGTGACCGGCAGGCGCAAGCCGTAGGCGAATTTGTTGACCAGGATGAAATCGCCGATCAACAGCGACGGCATCATCGAACTGGACGGAATGCGGAAAGGTTCGGCGATGAAGCTGCGCAGGATCAGCACGATCGCCAGCACCGGGAAAAATGCACGCGAATAATCGACCAGCACCGGTTCCCGGGTCTCAAGCAGCCCTTCGCGCGCCGCCCGGCGCTTGGCCAGGAACAGGCGATCCAGCAACCAGATGATGCCGGTCGCGAGCGTCAACACCACCAGGGCAATTTCAAACCAACGCATGCTTGCTCCTTTGGAGCGGGAGTGGGGAGTGGGAAGTTGGAAGAGAAACAAAAACGCCCCCTTCTCCCTACTTCCCATTTCCCACTTCCGCTTATTTGTTATCCACCTGCAACACCGCAAGGAATGCTTCCTGCGGCACTTCGACACGACCGACCTGCTTCATCCGTTTCTTGCCGGCCTTCTGTTTCTCGAGCAATTTCTTCTTGCGGCTGGCATCGCCGCCGTAGCACTTGGCCAGCACGTTCTTGCGCATCGCCTTAACCGTGGTGCGCGCGATGATCTGAGCGCCGACCGCGCACTGGATGGCCACGTCGAACATCTGCCGGGGAATCAGTTCGCGCATTTTTTCCGCGATCTCGCGGCCACGGCGATCAGCATGCGCACGATGCACGATCAGGCTCATCGCGTCGACCTTGTCGCCATTGATCAGGGTGTCGACGCGCACGAACGGACCGGCGTCGAAACGCAGCAGGTGGTAATCGAGCGAGGCGTAACCACGGCTCACGGATTTGAGGCGATCGAAGAAATCCAGCACCACTTCGGCCATCGGCAATTCATAGCTGATCTGCACCTGGCTGCCGAGATACGAAATGCTCTGCTGCGCGCCACGTTTTTCCTCACACAGGGTGATGATGTTGCCGACGTAATCCGGCGGCGTCAGGATCGTGGCGAGGATAATTGGCTCGCGGATCTCGTCGATCAGGTTGGCCTGCGGCAGCTTGGCCGGATTGTCCAGCGTGAGGACGGTCCCGTCGGTCTTGAGCACTTCGTAGACCACGGTCGGCGCGGTCGTCACCAGGTTGAGGTCGTACTCGCGTTCCAGCCGCTCCTGCACGATCTCCAGGTGCAGCATGCCGAGGAAGCCACAGCGGAAACCGAACCCCATCGCTTCCGAACTCTCCGGCTCGAAACGCAACGCGGCATCGTTGAGCCGCAGTTTTTCCAGCGCCTCGCGCAGCGCCGGATAGTCGTCGCTTTCCACGGGAAACAGGCCCGCGAACACGCGCGGCTTCATTTCCTGGAAGCCGGGCAGCGGATGCTCGGCGGGCAGGCTGGTCAGCGTCAGCGTGTCGCCGACCGGCGCGCCGTGCACATCCTTGATGGAGGCATTGATCCAGCCCACTTCACCGGCGCCAAGTTTCGGCAGATTCTTGAGCTTGGGCGTGAAAACACCGACCTTGTCGACCAGATGCGAGCGGCCGGTGGACATCACCAGGATCTTGTCGCCGGGCTTGATCTCGCCCTGCATCACGCGCACCAGCGAAACTACGCCGAGATAGTTGTCGAACCATGAATCGATGATCAGCGCCTGCAGCCGGTCCGTGTCGCGCGGTTTGGGCGGCGGGATGCGCTTGACGATGGCTTCAAGCACGTCGACGACGTTGAGCCCGGTCTTGGCGGAGATCGCGACGGCATCCTCGGCGTCGATACCGATGACGGCTTCGATCTCGGCCTTGACGCGCGCGACGTCGGCTGTGGGCAGGTCGATCTTGTTGAGCACCGGCACGACTTCGAGGCCCTGCTCGACGGCGGTGTAGCAGTTGGCGACCGACTGGGCCTCGACGCCTTGCGCCGCATCGACCACCAGCAACGCACCTTCGCACGCCGCGAGCGAGCGCGAGACTTCATAACTGAAATCGACATGCCCGGGCGTGTCGATGAAATTCAACTGGTAGGTGATGCCGTCCTTGGCCGTGTACGGCAGCGACACCGACTGCGCCTTGATGGTGATGCCGCGCTCGCGCTCGATCGGATTGGAGTCAAGCACCTGCGCTTCCATCTCGCGGGCTTCGAGCCCGCCGCAGATCTGGATGATGCGATCGGCCAGCGTCGACTTGCCGTGGTCGACGTGGGCGATGATGGAGAAGTTGCGGATGTTCCGCATGGAATCGTTCCGCGCTGGATCGTTCTGAACTGAAGCAGGCTGCATATGGGCGGCGGAAAAGACCGTCGTCGAGATAACGCCGGATTATCGCATGCTCGCAGTTCCTCCTCCCTTCGGCGACCGAAGGGAAAAGAGGGAAGGGGAAGCCTCAGCCCTCGTCTTCGCTGTCCAGACGCGGCGTCACAGCAATGAACTGGCTGGCACCACCACGGCGCACCAGCAACATCACCGTTTGTCCAGCCTTGACGCTCCCCAGCTCCGCATTGAGCGCGTTGGTACTGGCAACCGTCTTGCGTCCCACCGACAGGATCACGTCACCGGGTTGCAGGCCTGCGCGGCGCGCGGCAAGCCCTTCCACGCGCGCGATCGCCACGCCTTCGTTGGCCTGCAAGCCGAGCTGGCGACGGTCATCCGCATCCAGGTTTTCGCCAACGATGCCCAATGCATTCGACGCCGAAGCGGCCGAAGGACGTTCCGTGCCCGGCGCGTTTGCACGGGCAATGGCGTCATCGGTCAGTTGACCCAACACCACGGGAATATCGATGGTCTTGCCCTCGCGGAACACAGTGATCGTGGCGCGTGCACCCGGCGCCATGGCCCCAATCACGACCGGGACATCACTGGACTGGTTGATCGTGGTGCCGTTGATGGCCCGGATCACATCCATCCGTTCGATGCCCGCCTTTTCGGCAGCGCTGCCCGATTCCACACGAGCGATCAGCGCACCACGTGCATCGGGCAAGCCAAGTGCGCTGGCCTCATCGGTGCCGATGACGGGCTGCACCTGCACACCCAACATGCCGCGACTGACCTTGCCACTGGTGCGTAACTGCTGGGTCACGTTCATCGCCAGATCGATGGGGATCGCGAAGCTCACACCCATGTAGCCGCCGGAGTTCGAAAAGATCTGCGAATTGATGCCGACCACTTCGCCGCGCGTGTTGAGCAGCGGGCCACCGGAATTGCCGCGGTTGATGGCGACATCGGTCTGGATGAAGGGCACGTATTGCTGGCCGGCATATGGATTTGCGCGGCCGACGGCGCTGACGATGCCCGCGGTGACCGAACGATCCAGGCCGAACGGCGAACCGATGGCCACGACCCACTGTCCCGGCTTGACGACCTTCGAGTCGCCGGTCCGCAAGGCTGGCAAACCCGTCGCGTTGATTTTCAGCAAGGCGACGTCCGATTGCTGGTCGCTGCCGATCACTTTTGCAGTGAACTCGCGACGATCCGACAGCTTTACCTTGACCTCGTCCGCGCCATCGACCACGTGATGATTGGTCAGCACATAACCATCGGCCGAGATGATGAAGCCGCTCCCCATCGACACGCCACGGGGACCGCCGGGACCACCTGGACCACTTGGGCCACCTGGACCTGGCATGCCCGGCATCGCATCGGGGCCGAAGAAACGACGGAAGATTTCCATCTCGTCTTCACCCGGCCCCTGCCCGCGCGCGATCTGTTTCGGCGCAACGCCAGCTTCGATGTTGACGACGGCCGGGCCGACCTGTTCGACCAGATGGGTGAAATCGGGGAGGCCACTGACCAGTTGCGGCGCGGTCGATTGCGCGACCGCAGCCGGGGATTGCGCGGTGGCGCTCGGTAGCACCACGGCCGCGGTAGCGAGAGCGGTGATTGAAACCAGAATCAGCGGACGGAGGGAACGCACCATCGGAAAGTCATCCTCGGCTAGGGAAGTTGAAGGGAACGAACGGTTGCGCAACAAATGTCTTGGCGACACCGCTTACGGAGGGGAGGCGCCATCACTAGCTGGCGTCGTCTCGCCGCTGGCACGCTGCGCCTCCGGCAAGCGCGGCTCGAACGGATAAAACGAGGGCGAAGCAGCACTGCCGTAATCAACCGTGAAACTACCCGTCGCAGCTGCCTGCGGCAGGACCGCGAGTGGCCAAGGCCGTGAAGGTGCGGCGGTCGTGTTGCCGAAAATGTCGTTGGCGGAGGACGCATCGCCCTGTGGCGTCGCTGCCGCAACCATCGGCCGCCCGGAACGCGCCGGCGTGCGGATCGTCGCGCGTTGGCTCTGCGAACGCGTGTTGCGCCGGATCGTATTGCGTCGAGGTACAGACGCGGTTGCGATCGATGCTGCTGTCAGGACCGATGCGGGGGCGGCGGTCGCGGTTGTTGCGGCTGCAGGCACGTCGGTTGCGGCGGTCGATAGCGCGACCGAAGGCTCTGCGGCTTGGGAAACCACCGATGAAGCCGTTGTGTCAACGCCCGGATTTGAGGGTTGCCGCGCGACGAACAAGGCCACCAGCGCGACCGAAGCAGCTAGTGCCGCGCCGCCGCCCCAACGCAAACCCTTCCCCCATTGCGAGGGGGGCGACAAGGCTGTTGCAGGAACCAAGGCAGGCTCACCGGCAATCGCCGCTGCCACGCGTTCAGCGAAGCGGGCTGGCAGGATGACTGGCGCCTCACCACGCAAGACATCACCCGCCACGTGCCAGCGATCCACGCATTGCGCCAATTCGCCATCGTGCTGCAAACGTCGCAACAGGAATCGCGCTTCATCCACAGGCAACGCCCCATCCATCAATGCAGACAGCTGCTGGCGATAATGGCTTTCCATCTTGTCTGGTTCGATCTTGTCAATTCCGATCTTGTCGGCTTCGGGCTTGTCGGCTTTGATCTTGTCTGTTCCGGTCATGAGTGGCTGCGCTCCCGATTGGTGGCGTTGGTGTCGAGCAAGGGCTGCAATTCCGTATCGATGGCTTCGCGTGCCCGGTAGATGCGCGAGCGCACGGTGCCGATTGGACAATTCATCTTCTGCGCAATTTCGTCGTAACTCAGGCCATCGACCTCACGCATGGTGATGGCGGCGCGCAATTCCTCCGGCAACGCTTCGACCACGCGCATCACCGTGCGTTCGACTTCCTGGCGCATCATCTGGCGCTCCGGCGTATCGGTATCGCGCAGGCGGATGCCCGAATCAAACTGCTCGGCGTCGACGGCATCAATGTCGTCGGTGGGCGGCCTGCGTTTGCTGGAAACCAGATGGTTCTTGGCAGTGTTCACGGCGATCCTGTGTAGCCAGGTATAGAACTGCGCATCGCCACGAAAATTCCCGATCGCCCGGTACGCGCGCATGAACGTGTCCTGCGCAACGTCCTGGCACTCGCTCCAGTCGGAGATGTAGCGGCCGATCAGCCCGGCGATCCGGTGCTGGTACTTGCGCACCAGCAGGTCGAACGCCGCACTTTCGCCACGCTGCACACGCCTGACCAGTTCGTTATCGAACTCCTGAGATGCATCAATTTGCGATGGTTCTACATCGGCCATCAAGCCGGCGCTCCTTTTGCCCAGCTCTTTGGCTGGGCGTATGACCTTTGGCATGGGAAAAAGTTCCGGATGCTCTGATGCAGGTCCGTACTTCCTCCCCGTTCTCGGTTCCCGGCGCCGCGCTTGTTGACGCGGTCGGAACATCCTCTGGATGATACCGGCTTGATCCATACCTGAACGGATGTTTCCCGATGATCGCTGGCCTTGATGGATTGCGCTTCAGCCACTGGCAAGCCGCGCAGCGCGACGACGGCATCGTGGTGCTGGGCCTTGATCGCGCCAATGAATCGGTGAACTCGCTGGCCCAGGATGTGCTGCTTGAACTGGACGCGTTGCTGGAACGACTGGCACTCGATCCACCGAAGGGCGTGGTTTTTTGCTCGGCCAAGGACAGTGGCTTCATCGCCGGCGCCGACATCCGCGAATTCCAGGGCTTTGATGAGCGCGGCACTACCGGCGATGCATTGCGGCGCGGCCAGCAGGTGTTCCAGCGCCTCGCCGAGTTGCCCTGCCCCACGGTCGCCGCGATCCACGGCTTCTGCATGGGTGGCGGCACCGAGTTGGCGCTGGCGTGCACGTATCGCGTCGCCTCCAATGATGGCTCCACGCGTATTGGTTTGCCGGAAGTGAAACTCGGCATCTATCCCGGTTGGGGCGGCAGTGTGCGTTTGCCACGACTGGTTGGTGCGCCCGCCGCATTCGACATGATGCTCACCGGGCGCGCGTTGTCGGCGTCGGCTGCGCGCGCGATCGGACTGGTCGACAAGGTCGTCGATGCGGCGATGCTGGTCGATGCGGCGGCCGAACTCGTCAAGAAGCGCGTGCAACGCCCGTTCAAGCAGCGCTTGCTTGGCTGGATCACGAATCTCTGGCCGGCACGGCAATTGCTTGCGCCGATGCTGGTCAAGCAGGTCGCGCGCAAGGCGCGCAGGGAACATTACCCCGCACCGTATTCACTGATCGAAACCTGGCGTCGCAATGGTGGAAGCGTGCAGTCACGGCTCGCCGCTGAACGCAAATCAGTCGCGAAACTTGCATCCACGCCGACTGCGCGCAATTTGATCCGCGTATTTTTCCTGCAGGAACGATTGAAGGGTCAGGGTGGCAAGGATGGGAGCGGCATGCCGCTCCCGGGAATCCGCAGCGTGCATGTCATCGGCGCGGGCGTCATGGGCGGCGACATCGCTGCGTGGTCGGCCTACAAGGGCTTCGATGTGACGTTGCAGGATCGCGAGCAACGCTTCATCGATGGCGCGTTGACGCGCGCCGGCGAATGGTTCGCAAAAAAGCAGAAAGATGAAGCCAAGCGCTCCGCCGTCAGCGCGCGATTGAAGGGCGATCTCGACGGTCACGGCATATCGAATGCCGATCTCGTCATTGAGGCGATCATCGAGCGGGCCGACGCCAAGCGCGAGTTGTACGCATCGGTGGAGCCGCGCATGAAAGCCGAAGCGCTGCTGAGCACCAACACCTCATCGATCCCGCTGACCGAATTGATCGAGCACATCCAGCGCCCCGCGCAGTTCGCCGGTCTGCACTACTTCAATCCGGTCGCGTTGATGCCGCTCGTGGAGATCATCCATCACACTGGCATGTCCCCCGACACGCAAAAACGCCTCGCCGCCTTCTGCAAGGCTATCGACAAGCTGCCGGTGCCGGTTGCGGGCACACCAGGCTTCCTCGTCAATCGCGTCCTGTTTCCGTACATGCTCGAAGCGGTGACCGCATATTCCGAAGGCATCCCCGGCGCGGTGATCGACAAGGCCGCGGTGAAATTCGGCATGCCGATGGGGCCGATCGAACTCATCGACACGGTCGGTCTGGATGTTGCCGCTGGTGTTGGCGCAGAACTCGCCCCGTTCCTTGGATTACCGATCCCCGCCGCACTGTCATCGCCGCCTGAACAAGGCAAGCGCGGCAAGAAGGACGGACAAGGCCTTTACGCGTGGGAAAACGGCAAGGCGAAGAAGCCGGAGGTACCGAAGGATTACAAAGCGCCGGAGGATCTCGAGGATCGCCTGATCCTGCCGCTGCTCAATGAGGCTGTCGCTTGCCTGCACGATGGCGTCGTCAGCGATGCGGATCTGCTGGATGCCGGCGTGATCTTCGGTACGGGTTTCGCGCCATTCCGTGGCGGCCCTATCGAATACATCAAGTCTGTCGGCCCAGAAGTTTTGTTGACCAAGTTGCAGTCGTTGCAAGCGAAGTACGGCGAGCGTTTTGCAGCGCGCCCGGGTTGGGACTCACCCACGTTGCGTGATTAAGCACAGATTGACGCCAATCGCAGGTGTGTGTGTCCGACAGTGACAGGCGCATCCGTATTTTGTAGGACAAAGCCACAGCTCCGCGATCACATCGTATGCGTCGGCTTGTCCGCGTTCAGCGTGCCGGCCAGTAACGTCTCGATCTTGCCCTTGACGGCATCACCTTCCGCCGTTTCGGCGAACTGCACGCCGATGCCTGCCATGCGATTGCCCTGCGCACCCGGCGGCGTGACCCAGACCACCTTCCCTGCGACCGGCAGGCGCTCGCCCGATTCGGGCAACGTCAACAACAGGAACACCTCGTCGCCGAGGAAATAGCGTTTCGGCGTCGGCACGAAGATGCCGCCGTGCTTGATGTACGGCATGTACGCGTTGTACAGCTGGGCCTTGTCCTTGACCGCCAACGACAGGATGCCCTGTCGCGCACCACCCGCTCCGGCCACTGCACTCATCCTCTGCTCCTTCCTGCGGTCTGCACGCCATCGCCGCGCCAGGCCAGCAACAAATCCGCGACCGCCAGATCCGCGCGTATCGTCGTCCGCAACAAATCGCGGGTGCGATTGACTGCGTCAAACCACGCGGCCAGCGTGCGGGTTCGCACCGGATCGGTCAAGCCGCTGGCCTCGGCCAGCGCCAGATCGGCGGCGAAACGCAAACGCAGTGGCCCGAACTCGTCGGCAACCCACCGCTGTGCGGTCTCGACTACGGCAAGCTCGCCCTTCGACAACTTGCCCAGATCATTGGCGACCTCGCGGCGTAGCTTGAGCGAGCCATCCTGCAGCCACGCATGCGCCAGGCCCGGATGCCCGCGTGCCGCGTCGAGTGCTTCGCTGGCAGTGGTTTTGGCATGGCCTTGTTCGCATAGCCATGCCAGCGCTTCGTCGCGCGCCGGCAAGCGGAATTCGAGTTTCTGGCAGCGGCTGCGGATGGTCGCGGGCAGGCGCGCCGGGTTGGCGGTGACCAGCCACAAATAGCGCCCGGGCACCGGCTCTTCCAGCGTTTTCAACAACGCGTTGCAGGCGGCGTGGTTGATTGCGTCGGCAGGATCGAGGATCACCACCTGCGCGCCACCGTATTGAGGCGTCAATGTGAGCTTTTCCGACAATTCGCGGATCTGTTCGATGACGATTTCGGTGCGCAGCCGGGTGCCTTCCTTGTTCAGCACCAGCGAGATGATGCGGTAATCGGGATGGGTGCCGGCAACAAACAGCTGGCAGCCGCGACATCCGCCGCACGGTTCGCCATCGCTGGTGCGCGCCGTGCATAACAATCGTTGCGCAAGCCGCTCGGCGACCGCGCGTTTACCCAGTTGGACCGGACCGCAAAACAGGATGCCGTGGGCGAGGCGGCCTGCATCGATGGCTTCGCAGGCTTGCGCATATACGCGCTGTTGCCACGGAGCAAGACTCATAACGAATCCCGCCATGCCCGCAGATGCGCGACAGCATCGGCCGCAACGGCTTGCGGAGTCTGCGTTGCATCGATCACGCGGAAGCGCTGCGGTTCGGCGGCTGCGCGTGCGAGGTAGGTGTCGTGTACGCGCTGGAAAAAAGTGTCCTGCTCGCTTTCGATGCGATCAACATGGCCGCGCCCACTTGCGCGCTCGCGACCGACCACGACCGGCACGTCCAGCAACAACGTCAATCCGGGCTGGATACCGACCGCATGGCGTTCCAGGGCAGCGATGAAATCCACATCCAGCCCTCGCCCGCCGCCTTGGTAGGCATAACTGGCATCGGTAAAACGATCACTGATGACCCAGGCGTCGCGCTCGATCGCTGGCTGGATGGTTTCGCGCACATGCTGCGCGCGCGCGGCGAACATCAACAGCAACTCTGCCTCGGCCGAAGGCGGTTCGTGATCGCGGCCCAGCAGAAGATCGCGGATCAGTTCCGCCAGCGGCGTGCCGCCCGGTTCGCGCGTGCACACGACATCGTCTCCGCATTCGATCAAGAAAATACGCAGCGCAGCCAGCACCGTGGACTTGCCGGCGCCTTCGCCGCCTTCCAGCGTGACCATGCGTGGATGCGCGACCAATCCGCTCATTGGGCCTGTTGCCGGCGATAGCGCTGCACATAGGCGCTGACGTTTGCGTTGTGTTGTTGCAGCGTGCTGGCGAACAGGTGCCTGCCGCTGCCATCGCCGACCGCAACGAAGTAAAGCGCCACGCCCGCCGCCGGATTGGTCGCGGCGTTGAGCGCATCGACCCCGGGCATCGCAATCGGCGTCGGCGGCAAGCCGGCGCGCGTGTAGGTGTTGTACGGCGTATCGGTCTGCAAGTCCTGCCGACGGATGTTGCCGTTGTAGGCGCTGCCCATGCCGTAGATCACGGTGGGATCGGTCTGCAGCAACATGCCAAGCTTCAACCGGCGCGAGAACACACCGGCGATCTGCGCGCGTTCGGAAGCAATACCGGTTTCCTTCTCGACGATCGATGCAAGGGTCAGTGCATCCTCTTTCGACTTGACGGGAACATCTGTCGCCCGCTTTTCCCAGGCTGCATCGAGCGCCTTGACCATCGCGGCGTGTGCGCGCTTGAGCACGTCCAGATCACTGTCGCCGCGATTGTATTGATACGTCTCCGGCAGGAAGCGGCCTTCAGGATGCTGTCCGGCGTGGCCGAGCGATGTCATCAATGCCGCGTCGTCCAGGGTTTCGCTTTCCTTCTGCAGCGTGGCCGAACGGGCGAGCGCCGCGCGCAACTCGCGGATGTTCCAGCCTTCGACGATGGTAAAGCGGTAGCTGATCACCTTGCCGTCGCGCATCGCGACCAGCAAGGCACGTGGCGTGCTGGACGGCGCCAGCGCGTATTCACCGACCTGTATCTTGCCGGCTGCGCCGAGTTGCCGCGCCAGCGCCTGCCATTCCAGTGCATGCCCCTGGCTGACACCGATCTTGCGCAGCTTGCGCAACACCACTGGAAACGAATCGCCCTGCTCCACCACCAGCGTTTCGCCAGCCTCGATACCGGTCAAACGCGTTTCGGCGAAACCGTTGTAGCGCTGCCATAGCAGGAATGCGGCGAATCCCGCCAACAACGCGGTGATGACGAACAGGATACGAAAACCACCACGCTTGCGAACTCGACTCACGAAACCTCCCGGTGACTGGCGAATGCAGGGTGGACCTGCGCAAGCCGTGCCTGCAAGGCAGCGACCTGCGAATGCGGCGACCACTCGCGGCCATCCAGTCGTTCAACCGGCAGGATACCGCGCACGGCGTTGCAGAGAAAAATCGCATCTGAAGATTCGACCTGTTCCGGGTTCAGTCGCGCCTCGGTTGTGGCCAGTTCCGCCATGCACCATGCCCGACAGACACCGGCGACGCCGCAACGATCAACCAGCGGCGTCGTCCAGCCGCCCTCGCGCAACACGAACAGGTTTGCCGATGTGGCGCAGACGACAAAGCCCTCGTGGTCGCGCATCAGGCCATCGTCGATGGTGTCCTGCTGCCACTCAGCACGCGCGAGGACCTGTTCCAGACGATTGCAATGCTTGATGCCCGCGAGCGCGGGCTGGATCGCCAGCCGCAGGTCGCACCAGCGCAGCGCCAGCCCGCCTTCGCGCGGTTTCGATGGCAAGGGATGCAGCGATAACAGCCAGTTGGGTTCTGAATCAGGCGATGGCGCATAACCGCGTCCACCAGCACGCGTCACGACGAGTTTGAGTACGCCTTCCTCGTTGGCGAACAGCTGCGATGCTTGGTCGCGAACGAAGGATGCATCGGGCAGGCGGAGTCGCAGCCGCGCTGCGCCGTGCATCAGCCGGGACCAATGCGCGTCCCACCACGCAACATCTCCGCGATGCATGCGCATGGTCTCGAACAATCCATCGCCATACGCCAGCCCACGATTGTTGGCGGGAAGCGAATCGACTTGCGCAGTGCCGATGAAAAAACGCGTGGTCATTGCTCGACCCCAAGCGCCTTCAACATGCCGCGCGCCTTCGCACGCGTCTCGTCGAGCTCACGTTGCGGATCCGAATCGGCAACGATGCCGGCGCCGGTGCGGAAGCGCAGGCTGCTGCCACCGGACATGTCGCCTTCGATTTCTGCGCTGCGGATCAGGATATTGAGATCGAGATCACCATCGCGGTTGAGCCAACCCATCGCGCCGGTATAGGCGCCGCGTCCAATGCCCTCCAGCTCGGCGATGATCTGCATGCAGCGCACCTTCGGACAGCCGGTGATGGTGCCGCCCGGAAACACCGCGCGAATCACCGCGCCTGGCGTTGCGTCATCGCGCAGGCGGCCGCGCACATTGCTGACGATGTGGTGCACATGCGCATAGCTTTCGACGGTCATCAACTCATCAACCTCCACGCTGCCGGCGACGCAGACGCGGCCGAGATCGTTGCGTTCGAGGTCGATCAGCATGACGTGCTCGGCCCGCTCCTTCGGATGCCCGACCAGTTCACGGATACGCGCGGCATCGTCGTCGCCTTCGAAGCGCGGACGGGTGCCGGCGATCGGGCGCGTTTCGACGACGTCACCACGCACCGACACCAGCCGTTCCGGCGATGCACTGGCCACCGCCCAGCCCTCACCGGCGAACAAACCGGCGAATGGGGCGGGATTCGCCTCACGCAGTCTCTGGTGCAGCGACGACGGCTCGATTGCGGTGTCGAAACTGGCACGCCACCCGCGCGACAGGTTGACCTGGAACACATCACCCGCGGCAAGGTATTCGAGGATGCAGGCGACGCCGTTGGTAAATCTTTCGGAGTCGTCTTCTTCCAGCGTTTGCGGCGGTCGCCATGTCGGCAACCTGTGCAATTGATTCGCGGCAACGCTGTCGGAAACGATGTTGTCGAGCATCGTGGCGTGCCCGGTTTCTGCAATGGCGATGCACTCTCCCGTTGCGTGATCGCGCAGGACTGCCGCCGGACAACGCAATGCCAGCGCCACCGGCAGCGTTCCGGGCGCAATCGGCAGTTGCAGGATCGGTTCGACTTGCGCAGCGAGTTCATAGGCCAGAAACAGCGCCCAGCCGCCACGGAACGGCCAACGTGGCTCGTCGCGTGGCACCTTGTGACGTTTCCATTCGGCATCGAGCGCGGACAGGAAATCACCATCGACGATGGCGCCATCGTGGCGGCGCACGGCACCGCCGGTATCGAGCGACAACGATTCACCGTTCGTCGCCAGCAGCAGATCCCAACGGCCTTGTGCTGTGCCATGCGCCGCGGACTCCAGCAGCAGCGGGTAGCGCGATGGCGCGTAGCGGTGCAGGGTCAGCAGGTCGAGAGTCGCGGGAATCGCGCGGGTGAGGAGCATGTTTACTTAACGACCGTCATGACCAGCTTCAAGATCAAATGCGCTTGAATACCAACGTCCCGTTGGTGCCGCCAAAACCGAAAGAATTCGACATCGCCACATCCACCTGTTGCTGCCGCGCCGTGTGCGGCACGTAATCCAGATCGCAGCCCTCGGATGGATTGTCGAGGTTGATCGTCGGCGGAATGATGCCGACGTGCAGCGCCATCGCGGAAAACACCGCTTCGACCCCACCTGCCGCGCCGAGCAGATGCCCGGTCATCGACTTGGTCGAACTGACCATCGTCTTCATCGCATGCTCGCCGAGCGCCGCCTTCACCGCCATCGTTTCGGCGAGATCGCCCGCAGGGGTCGACGTGCCATGCGCATTGATGTAATCGATCTGGTCGGTATTGAGACCCGCATCCTTGATCGCATTGCGCATGCAGCGTGCGGCGCCCTCGCCGTTCTCGCTCGGCGCGGTCATGTGGTAAGCGTCGCCACTCATGCCGAAGCCCGCTAGCTCGCAATAGATGCGTGCACCGCGCGCCTTCGCACGTTCGTACTCCTCGATGACGACGATGCCGGCGCCATCGCCCATCACGAAGCCGTCGCGATCGCGATCCCACGGGCGTGAGGCCTGTTCCGGTGCATCATTGCGCGTGGACAACGCTTTCATTGCACAGAAGCCGCCCACCGAAGTCGGCGTGGTCGCAAATTCGGCGCCGCCGGCGACCATCGCGTCGGCCTCGCCATACTGGATCATGCGCATCGCCAGGCCGATATTGTGCGTGGCGGTGGTGCAGGCGGACACGGCGGCGATATTTGGGCCTTTCGCGCCGGTGATGATCGACAGGTTGCCGGCAATCATGTTGATGATCGTGCTTGGCACATAAAAAGGTGAAATCTTGCGTGGACCGCTTTGCGCATGCTTGAGCGTGGTTTCCTCGATGCCGCTGAGGCCGCCGATACCGGCACCAACCGCGATGCCGATGCGCTCTGCGTCTTCATCGGTAATTTCCAGGTCGGCATCGCGCATGGCCATCAAACCAGCGGCGACGCCGTAATGCACGAACGGGTCCATCTTCTTGATGTCTTTGGGACTGATGAAAGTGCCGGGGTCGAAGTTCTTGACTTCACCGGCAATGCGCGTTGGAAACGCGGAGGCATCGAAGTGGGTGATCGGGCCGATGCCCGAACGTCCATTGATGATGCCATCCCAGCTTGATGTCAGATCGTTGCCGAGTGGCGACACGATCCCAAGACCGGTGATGACGACGCGACGTTTGCTCATGGCAACCTCCTGCCCATCTCTTGCGCGCGCCCTGAGGCAGCGGATGCAACTCCGAAATGCACAGGGCCGCGAATGCGGCCCCGGCGGTCCTGTTTGTCAACAACACATCGAACACTGTATCGATGCGCTGGTTTGCCGCGAAGAGACCGGCAGTACATCGCCGGACTCCTGTCGTCGATGGACGCCAAGCCTATGAGCGTCAGGCCTTGACGTGCGTCTTCACGTAGTCGATGGCCTGCTGCACCGAAGTGATCTTCTCGGCGTCTTCGTCCGGAATCTCGCACTCGAATTCTTCCTCGAGCGCCATCACCAGTTCGACGGTGTCGAGCGAGTCGGCGCCGAGATCGTCAACAAATGATGCGCTGTTGGTGACTTCTTCTTCCTTGACTCCCAGTTGTTCGACGACGATTTTCTTGACGCGTTCTTCGATGCTGCTCATTGGTTCTTGGCTCCGGGGAGGCTGATTCGGTGGGTAGTGTAAGGGAAAGCCGGGCGTCCGTCGCATGATGGATAACGCCCTTCGGATTCAAGGGTTTATCGGTTGCGCTGAACCCGTCACGGCATGTACATGCCACCGTTGACGTGCAGCGTTTCGCCGGTGATGTAAGACGCAGCGGGGCCTGCCAGAAACGCCACCGCGCGTGCGATGTCGGCGGGTTCGCCCAGGCGTCCGAGCGCGATCTGGCCGATCAGTGCCTGTTTGGCGTCTTCGGGCAAATCCTTGGTCATGTCGGTCGCGATGAAACCCGGCGCGACCACGTTGACAGTGACACCACGCGAACCGATTTCCCGCGCCAGCGATTTGCTGAACGCAATGATCCCGGCCTTGGCCGCGGCGTAATTGGATTGTCCGGCGTTGCCGGTGACGCCGATCACCGAGGCGATGTTGATGATGCGCCCTTTGCGCGCCTTCATCATGCCGCGCATCACCGCCTTGGAGGTGCGGTAAACGCTGGTGAGGTTGGTATCGAGGATCGCTTGCCAGTCCTCGTCCTTCATCCGCAGCAACAGATTGTCGCGGGTGATGCCGGCATTGTTGACCAGGATCGAGATCGGGCCGAATTCATTGCCGATGGCCTCGATCAGTGCCTCGACTGAAGCACCGTCGGTGACATTCAACACCCTGCCGTGACCATTGTTCGCGACAAGACGCTGGCCGATGGCCTGTGCTCCGGATTCGGTGGTCGCGGTACCGATGACGGTCGCGCCGAGCGATGCGAGTTCATCCGCGATCGCTGCACCGATGCCGCGACTTGCACCGGTGACCAGTGCGATCTCGCCTTTCAGTGCCTGGGTCATGCTGATCTCCTTGCGAAACTTTGCCTTGCGAAGTGTCTTTGCCGAGGATTACACGGATCAATGCGGATAAGACATTTCATTTCAAACGCTTTGTCCGTGTTGATTCGCACAATCCGTCGCTAATCGTTTTTCCACTCGACCAACGCAGACTCAAATTCACCAGGCGTACCAAGTGGGCGCGCGTCGATGCCTTTATCGATGCGCTTGATCAATCCGGCCAGTACCTTGCCCGGGCCGCACTCGCCGATCCGCATCACGCCACGCGCCGCCAATGCCTGCACGCAACTGGTCCATTGCACCGGCAGGTAGATTTGGCGCACCAGCGCATCGCGTATCGATTGCGCGCCGTCGTGTATTTCGGCATCGACGTTCTGGATCACCGGAATCGAGGGTTCGTTCCAGTGGATGTCATTCATTGCAGCGGACAGGCGATTGGCGGCTTCGCGCATCAACGGTGTATGCGACGGCACGCTGACGGCAAGTTTCATAGCCTTGCGTACGCCGCGCTCGGCCAGCGCCGCCAGCGCTCGATCAACGGCGGCGGCATGGCCGCCGATGACGATTTGACCGGGTGAATTGAAATTGGCAGGCACGACCACTTCATCGGTCGAAACTTCCTCGCAGACCTGCAATACCAGCGCATCTTCGGTGCCTAGCACCGCGGCCATCGCGCCGGTGCCGGCCGGCGCCGCTTCCTGCATCAATTGTCCGCGCAAACGCACCAGTCTTGCACCGTCGTGCAGGCTCAATGCACCCGCTGCAACCAGCGCACTGTATTCACCGAGGCTATGGCCCGCCAACACCACCGGCTGTGAGCCACCGTGGAGTTGCCACGCGCGCCACACCGCAACACCGGCGGCAAGCAAGGCAGGCTGCGTGAATTCCGTACGATTGAGTTGCTCTTCGGGACCGTGCTGCGACAACACCCACAAGTCGGCGCCAGCGCCTTCGGACGCTTCGGCGAAGGTGTCGCGAATGGATGCATGCGCTTGGGCCAACTCGGCCAGCATGCCAAGCGATTGCGATCCCTGGCCGGGGAACACGAAAGCGAGTTGGGGATCGGTCACGCGGTCGTCCAACGGAAATGCGGACGAGGATGATACGGGCGCAAGCTTGGCAATGTCTGTACGACGCCGTATGTCGGGCCTTGAATGCCTGGCAGGAGCGGCTTTGGCCGCGAGCATTTGATTTTGACAAGTAGGCTCTAAAAAGCATGCGGCTAAAGCCGCGCTTGCAGGGGCTTCCAGGCGTCAGTACCGCAGCAGCGCACTGCCCCAGGTGAAACCACCGCCAAAGGCTTCCAGCAGTACCAGTTGTCCGCGTTGCACCCTGCCTGAGCGCACTGCTTCATCCAGCGCCAGGGGCACGGAGCCCGATGAGGTGTTGCCGTGCCTGTCGACCGTCACGATGACCCGTTCCATCGGCATGTCGAGACGTTTTGCGGTGGCTTCGATGATGCGCAGGTTGGCTTGGTGCGGAATTAGCCAGTCGATGTCGTGGCGGTCAAGACCGTTGGCTTCGAGCGTTTCCTCAACCACGGAATCGAGCGCTTTCACTGCATGCTTGAAGACCTCATTGCCAGTCATCAGCACTTTCACGCCGACGTTGGGCTCGTCGGGCTTGAACCCCACGGACACACCGACGGGATTCCACAACAGTTCCTTCTTGCCGCCATCGGCGTGCAGGTGCGTGCTGAGGATGCCGGTTTCATCATCTGCCTTGAGCACGACCGCGCCGGCGCCATCGCCAAACAAGACGCAGGTGCCACGATCGCTCCAGTCGAGCATCCGCGTCAGCGTTTCGGCGCCGACCACGAGCGCGGTTTTCGCCGCACCGGAACGTATGAATTTGTCGGCAACCGTCAGAGCGAACACGAACCCGGAGCAGGCGGCATTGACGTCGAATGCAGCGCAGCCGTTGGCACCGAGGCGATGCTGCAGCAGACACGCGGTCGACGGGAAGATCAAGTCCGGCGTGGTGGTGCCGAGCACGATCAGGTCGAGTTCCTGGGGCGCGACGCCAGCGGCTTGCAGCGCCCGCATCGACGCGTGATAGGCCAGATCGCTGGTGGTTTCGCCTTCAGCAGCGACGTGGCGCTCGCGGATGCCGGTGCGCGCCGTGATCCACTCGTCGCTGGTGTCGACGAACTCGCACAGATCGGCGTTGGTCAGCACCTTGTCGGGGAGATAGCTGCCGGTACCGGCAATTCGCGCGTAAATGCGCCCGTTAAGTCCCGAGTCGCTCATGCATGACGTCCGATGTGACCAATCCGACAGCCTACGTTACGTACCCGTTGCGGGCACGCGACCGAAAGCCGCGCAATCAATCTTCTTCGACGACCTGGGTCTTGGTCAGGATGACCTTGCGACCGCGGTAATAGCCATCCTTGGTGATGTGGTGACGAAGGTGCGTCTCGCCGCTGACGGGATCGGTGGCCAACTGCTTGCTGGGCAACGCATCGTGGGCACGACGCTGGCCGCGGCGGGACGGGGTAACGCGGGATTTCTGGACTGCCATGGGATTACTCCAAACTCAATCTTTCAATTCGATGTGCGTCATTTCGACGTATGTTTCAACGCCGCCAATGCCGCGAACGGATTGGCTTGCGCTTCCTCATCCTTGCTTACCGGCCAGTCGCGCTCCATTGCGTCCGTCCCCGGCATCACCGCCACAACCGGCACGGCAAGAATCAATTCGTCCTCGATCATCTCCGCCGGATGCAACATTCCATCGTCGGGCATCAGCAGCGGCTCGTAACCTTCGGGTAACCCGGCCTCTTCCGCTTCCTCGCGGATCAGGCCAAGTCGCTGCACGATGCGCACCGGGTGCAGGAATCGTTGCAGGCTGCGCTGGCATTCCAGCGGCAAGTCGGCATCGATCTGCAGTTCGGCATAAGGGATCTGCAGCGAATCACGATCGAACTCGATCGTGAACCGCACATCGCCTTGCGTATCGAACAAACTGTCTTGCAGGCGCGTCATCGACGCCAACGGCAAACGGCCTTCAAAACCACGCCGGGCCGTCACCATGCGCCAAGCGTCCAGCACCTCAGGCAAGTTCGCGGACATAAGCGGCGGGATGTTAGGCCTCGGGGTCGCTCCTGTCAAACCCAAACCCTTGCTGCGACAGGGAATTTGCCCTCGGCTTGGGCCAGCAGGCAGACTGCGTTTTCCTTAGCCGTGATAGAGCCGCGTGACTGCTACCCACATTTTCCTGTTGGTCATGGCGATCGCCATCGTTGCCGCCATGCTGGTGCGCCGTCGCAGCCAGGGCCGCCAGCACGCTGTCAGCGGCGTGTTGGACGCGGCCGATGCGCTTGAGGAGCGCCTGCGCACGGCCCGGGCCGAAATCGAGGCGGTCGCAGGCAGCGATGCCGACCCGGTCCTTGATGCATTGCGTGAAATGCTGCGGCAACGGCTGTGGCTCAAGCAGCACGCCGGGACGGCCAGCCTCGAAGAGCTGGCTGTCGTCAAACGATCGATCGATGCGGCAAGGGTGAGGATTGATCAACAGCTCGAGCAGATAGAACGCGCCCGGAAGTCGCTGTTTTGACTGACGAGGACTGATCAATGTCGCGGCTGATCCTGGCGTCGACCTCGCCGTACCGCCATGAGCTCCTGCAGCGGTTAAGGCTGCCGTTTGAGGTGATGCATCCGGACGTGGACGAATCCGCGCAGCCGGACGAATCCCCCGCAGCGTTGTCACAACGACTGGCGGCCTCGAAGGCGATGGCGATTTCGGCACGGGAATCCGATGCATGGGTGATTGGCTCGGATCAGGTCGCTGAATTTGATGGCCTCGCCTTGGGAAAACCCGGGCATCGCGACGCAGCCACCGCACAGTTGCACGCCATGTCCGGTCGTGAAGTGCGTTTCCTGACAGCGGTCTGCGTCGCCCGTGGCAATGACTCGTTCGAGGCGCTGGATTCCACGACCGTGCACTTCCGTTCACTCACCGACGACGAAATCGCGCGTTACGTCGATGCCGAGCAACCCTTCGATTGCGCAGGCAGCTTCAAATCCGAAGGCTTGGGCATCACGCTGTTTGAAGCAATCGAGTCGAGCGACCCCACAGCGTTGATCGGCTTGCCGTTGATCGCTGTTGCGAGTCTGTTGCGACAAGCCGGCTTCGCGCTGCCCTGATCCCTTTGAAATCCAGAGCGCTGGATACCCCGATGTGTTCCTTTTTGGCTGCAAGCTGCGACTGTGCAACTATTTCCCGACGAATCGCGGGGAGCCCAGCATGAGAAGCCGTTCGAGCAAGCAGAGTCCGGGCGAGGTGGTGGCACGGATGTTGATGGCCAGTGTCTTCGTCGTAATGGGCGCATACCGGCTGCTGGGCGCCTACCAGGGATCGCCTACGAGCGGGGCGACGCTAGTCTTCAGCACCCTCGAGCTGGGCTTGGGGCTGCTGGTCGCCGCGGGCTGGAAGTTGCGCTGGACCGCACTGGCCGCCGCCGCACTCATCATGGCCGATGCGCTGCTATCGCACTCGTTCTGGGGCCTGGCGGGCGCGGAACGTGGCGCACAATTGCTGCACTTCATGAAGAACATGCACATCGTCGGTGGCTTCCTGCTGCTGTCGCTGGTGTCGGCGAGCAAGTCGCGCTATTGACGCGATGTCCGAATGACCCAACCGCACTCGCTCCGCATCCTCTCGGAGACATAGGTAATGATCGCGCAGCAGCGACCGGCGAAGTACATGCCGTTTTGGAAGTCACAGCTGTAAAGACATCCCCGGCCGCGCCAACTGCACTGTGATCCCATCGCGCTCACCAATCTCGCCCGCCAACGCTTCTCGCGCCTTGTCCTCGCCGTGTACCAGCACCAGCGGTGGATGCGATTCGAAGCCGCCGTACCACGCCATCAATCCCTGCTGATCGGCATGCGCAGATAATCCGCCGACCGTGTGCCGCTGCGCATTGACACGGTAGTCGCGGCCATGGATGCGAACCCACTTGGCGCCATCGACCAGCCTGCGGCCGAGCGTGCCTTCGGCCTGGTAGCCGACGAACACCACGTGCGCATTGCCGCGGCCGAGGTTGTGCTTGAGGTGGTGCAGGATGCGGCCGCCGTTGGCCATGCCGCTGCCGGCGATCACGATCGCGCCACTTTCGATTCGGTTGATCGCCATTGACTCGTCTGACGTGGCGGTGATCTGCAAGTTGGGCAACCGGAACGGATGCAGTTTGGATTTCCACACGCGTTGCGCGTCTTCGTCGAACAACTGTTCGTGTTTGTCGTAAACGCCAACCACCTTGCCCGCCATCGGACTGTCGAGAAAGATCTTCCAGCGCGACAGGTTCCATTCGTCCCAGTATTTCGCAAACCAGTACAGCAGTTCCTGCGAGCGGCCGACTGCGAATGCCGGAATCAGCACGTTGCCCTTGTCGCGCCATGCGCTCTCGAAAATGTTGCCCAGTTCTCGAATCGTATCGAGCCGGTCGCGATGGTTGCGGTCGCCATAGGTCGATTCCATCAGTACCAGGTCGGCTTCTGCAATCGTCGCGGGATCGCGCAGGATCGGCGTCCCCTTCGGCCCGAGATCGCCAGAGAACACCAGCTTCTTGCCATCCGCCCAAACCTCGACGATGGCCGAGCCCAGGATGTGTCCCGCATCGCGAAAAGCGATCTCGACACCGGGAAGGATTTCACTGCGTTGATCGTAGGGTAGCGTCCTGACCAATTGCATCGCCGCTTGCACGTCCTCGCGCGCGTATAGCGGCAACACTTCGGCCTCGCCTTCGCGACGCCCACGATTGGCACGCTCGGCTTCGCCCTCGGCCAGCGAGGCCGAATCCAGCAACATGATCGGCATCAGTTCGGCGGTGGCCTGCTGCGCGTAGATCGGACCACGGAAACCGCGCTTGACCAGCAACGGCACGCGGCCAATGTGGTCGATATGCGCGTGGCTGATCACCAGCGCATGCAGTGTGGTCGCATCGAAGGCGAACGGTTCGGCGTTGCGCGCATCGGCCTCGCGGCTGCCCTGGATCATGCCGCAGTCGAGCAGGATGGTCTGGTGGCCCGCAGTTTCGAGCAGGTGCAGCGATCCGGTGACCTGGCCCGCCGCTCCGTGAAAATGCACGCGCATGCGTGTTCCTTGACCCGTTGATGGTGCGAAGAAACCTAGCACGCAGCTGCATGACGCAACGCGATCAGGGCGAATGTAAAAAATCCATGAGGGCGCAGACATGACCTTCGACACCCGCTGTACACGGCGGGCCGGCGTAGAGTCGCGCGACTGACCCGTGTGCATCGGGGCTTTTTCATCCTCCCAAATCCACCGATCGACCGGCCGGAGTCCATGTGACCGTGAACAAACCAAACATCCTGATGTTGTCCGTCGCCATCACCCTCGCTCTTGGCGCCTGCAAAAAAGACGGCGACGCCCCCCAGCCTGCAGCCGACGCGGTCAAGCCCGCCGAGTCCGACATCACCCTGGACGAAAGCAACCTGCCGCCGGTCAACCGCTTCGCCATCGCCGACCTGGACGCCAGCAAGAACGCGTGCACCGACTTCAACGGCTACGTCAACGGCAAGTGGCTCGCCGCCAACGACATCCCCAGCGACCGCACCAGCTGGGGCGCGTTCGAGATGCTCGATGAGCGCTCGACCGCCGTGCAGCGCCAGTTGGCCGAACAGGCCGCGGCCGATGCCAATGCCACCGGCGTCAAGGACATCGTCGGCGATTTCTGGTCCACCGGCATGGATGAGGCCAAGGTCAACCAGCAGGGCATTACCCCGCTGAAGGGCCATCTGGACAAGATCGCCGCGCTCGACAGCAAGGAAGCCGTCGCCGAGTACCTGCGCACCAGCGCGGCAACCGGCGAGAACTTCCTGTTCGGTTTCGGCTCCGATCCCGATTTCAAGAACTCCACCACCAACATCGCCTATGCCTTCCAAGGCGGCCTGGGCCTTCCGGACAAGGAGTATTACGAGAAGGCCGAACACAAGGACAAGCTGGCCGCCTACCAGGCGCACGTCGCCAAGGTGCTGGAATTGTCCGGCGTGGCGGCGGCCGATGTGACGAAACAAGCCAAGGACGTGGTTGCGTTCGAGACGCGGCTGGCGAAGGTGTCCAAATCCAGCGAGGACCTCTCGCGCGACACCGAACTGTTCTACAACCCGGTGACACCGGCCGCTGCCGACACGCTGGCGCCGAATTTCCCGTGGACGAAATTCTTCGAGTCGCAGGGTGTCGCCACGCCGGCGATGTTCTCGCTGGCGATCCCGGCGTTCCATGCCGAGGTCAGCAAGATGCTGGCCGATGTTCCCGTCGACCAATGGCAGAGCTATCTGCGCTTCCACACGGTCGATGGCGCATCACCGTACCTGTCGGATGCGTTCGTGCAGGAGAACTTCAACTTCTACAACAAGACCCTGCGCGGGCAGAAGGAAATCAAGGAACGCGGCAAGCGCGTGCTCGACACTATCGAGAGCCTGGCTGGCGAGGCGCTGGGACAGATGTACGTCAAGGTCGCGTTTCCGGCCGAGTCCAAGGAGCGCATGGCGACGTTGGTGCAGAATCTGCGCGACGCCTTGAAGGTGCGTCTCGACGGGCTGACGTGGATGAGCCCGGACACCAAGAAAAAGGCGATGGAAAAGTGGGCGTCGTTCACGCCCAAGATCGGCTATCCGGACAAGTGGCGCGACTGGGCCGGCCTGGACACCTCGCGCGACAGTTACATCGGCAACGTGCTGGCCGCCAACGACTTCAACTACAAGTGGGAGCTGGGCAAGATCGGCAAGCCGGTCGACAAGACCGAGTGGGGCATGAGCCCGCAGACGGTCAACGCCTACTACAACCCGCAGCAGAACGAGATCGTGTTCCCGGCGGCGATCCTGCAGCCGCCGTTCTTCGATCCCAAGGCCGACGATGCACTCAATTACGGCGGCATCGGCGCGGTGATCGGCCACGAGATGATCCACGGCTACGACGACCAAGGCAGCCGCTTCGGGCCATCGGGCAACTTCGAGAACTGGTGGACTCCCGCCGACGCCAAGGGCTTCAGCGGCCTGACCGACAAGCTGGTCAACCAGTTCAGCGGCTACGAAGCCGTCAAGGGCAAGATGGTCAACGGCAAGCTGACGCTGGGCGAGAATATCGCCGACCTGGGTGGCCTTGCGGTCGCCTACGACGCCATGCAGAAAGCCGCCGCAGGCGCCCCGGATCCAAAGGCCGACGGCCTGACCCGCGACCAGCGCTTCTTCGCCAACTGGGCCACCGTGTGGCGCCGCAACTTCACCCCGGAAGAGCTCAACGTGCGCCTGACCACCGACCCGCACGCACCAGCGAATTTCCGTGCGATGGGCGCTCCGTCCAACCTGCCCGCCTTCGCCACCGCGTTCCAGTGCAAGACCGGCGATGCGATGGTGCGCGACGGCGACAAGCAGATCGTGATCTGGTGACG
>JAJAYW010000051.1 GCA_026786005.1 Lysobacter sp.
GCCTCATCGCGCCCAGGTGCGCTCCTACAAATACCGGTTACGCCATTGCGCCCACGTAGCCCGGATAACCCCGGACTTGATCCGGGGGCATCCGGGGTTTTTGGCGAAGATCGCAGGCAATGCTCAACACGGTCTGCAAACCAAAAATCGTGACACCACTTCGTCCAGGAGTACCCCATGGCCGCGATGGCCGCTTCCAGTCCAAGGTCAATGAGCGACCTTCGCCGGTCGTTGCGTAAACACCAGAATGCAAAGCACGATCAACCCGAACAACACTGCCGACGCGGAGTAACGACTCAACTCCAGGCCGCCCTTGCTCACGGGCTTGTCAATGAAGTCTCCAACGACAGCGCCGAGAGGCCTGGTCAGGATAAAGGCCGCCCAGAACAGTGCCGTGCGGGAAATGCTGGTCCAGAAATACGCCAGGGCAACCACCAGCAGCAGCGCGCTGAACACCGAGGCGCCGCCGGCGTAACCAAGCCCAGCTGTATCCGCTGTCCAATCACCCAGGGCCGTGCCCAATGTTTGTGAAAACATGATGGTCAGCCAGTAGAAGAACTCCGATTTCGGCGTGCTTACGGTACCGACGTCAATCGAGCCAAGCGAGCGATGCCACACCAGCAGCGACGCCATGACCAGCGCGAACAGGATGGAAGTACCGCCCACATAGCCAATCCCCAACGAACGGTCCACATAATCGGCCAAGGTCGTGCCGACGGTGGTGGACGCGATGATGGTGGCCCAATACAGCATCGGATGAAACTTCCTGGCGGAAATTTGCGCCGCAACCGCAGCAATGAAGATCACCAGAAATATTGCAGTGCCCACCAGGTAGCCGAGATTCATCGACATCGAGACGGCGTCGCCGCCGGTTTCGCCCAGCGTGGTGGCGAGGATCTTGATGATCCAGAAGCCCAGCGTGACCGCGGGGACTTTGCTGAGGGCCTCGTCGCTGGCGACCTGCGCAATTGTGTTCATGGCTGGCCCTCCGCTCCACCCTGGCCCGCGGCTGGTAAGGCGGAAGACCTCCGCGACCCTTCGAAGTAGGTTTCCAGCAGGTCGACCAATGCCAGATCGACGTCGGCCGAGAAACGGGCCATGTCTCGGTTGCCGGCAGCAGTGGCGCGGCGCATGCCCGCGATATCGACGTCCATTGCGTCCTGCAGTGACGGATCCCTGACCCGTTTCCTGATGGCCGACCAGTCCATGCTTGCGTTGCGTGCCACTACGCGTGCAGACGGCCAGTCGCTTGTCCCTTGCTGCATCAGCACCTTCAGCTTGAAGCCAGCGTAATCCAGCCGGGCGACTTCGACCGGCACTGTCAGACGCTCAGGCCGCAGCGCCTGCACGAGGACGCCGTAGGCCTCGACGGCATTCATTGCGACTCCCGCGAAGTCGGCAGTGCGGCGTGTCTTCGCGATCGCGGCGGTACGCGCGTGCAGCCGAACTCGCTGGGATGTGGACAGTACGCCATCGACCCGCATGGACTGGTGGGAATAGGCTTTAAGGGATCTATCGATGCCCGCCTGATTGCCATCGAGGGCGAATTCGGTCATGTCCTCGAATGGGGAGGCTGCCGATAGCAACACTGTGTTCGGGTCTATCCGCGCAGACGATGACGGCGCGCGGGGCGACTGCGCGGTGGCGGATCCGGCAAACAGGACGGCCAGGGCCAGCGACCGCGTTATGAGGCTGCGAAAACAACCAGTCGAACATTTCATGTCAGCACTCCATGGGGCATCAATGCCCATCGGTTGGTGTGGGGGCACGGACGGTGTGCAACGGCCCGGAATCCGGATGCTCCACCATCAGCCCATGCGCGAAGCGATAGCTGGCCGTCTGGTAATAGCTCACTGCCTCCAGCGCCAGCGCGCTGTCCAGCGGCAATCGCGGTTGCGGACGGTCGTCGCCGTACGACGGCGATACCGCATCGGCGCGGCGGTGCGGCGCCAGCTGGATCAGCTGCTCGTTGCGCAGGTAGCCGAGCAATTGGTACGTGCCGAGGAATGCGCGTTCGCTGCCGGCGGTTTGCTGCATGACATCGACGCCGTAAAAGCGGCTTCGATAATCCATGCCCAGCAATCCCAGCAGCGTCGGCGCGATGTCGATCTGGCTGGTCAACCGTGACCACCGGCCCGGCGCGATGTTGTCCGGCGAATAGATCCACATCGGGATGTGGTAGCGGAATACCGGCAGCGACGCCTTGCCGCCACTGGAAGCGCAGTGGTCGGCGGTGATCACGAACACGGTGTTGGCGAACCAGGGTTTTGTCCGCGCGCGGCGCAGCAAATCGCCGATGGCCCAGTCGGTGTACGCCACCGCGCTCTCGCGCTTGCCCTGCGGCCACGGACCGCGGCCTTGCGGAAACGTGTAGGGACGATGGTTGGACGTGGTCATCACGTGTGCGAAGAACGGCTTGCCGGTTGCATTGGCCTTGTCGAATTCGCCCAGCGCCATCGTGTACAGATCCTCGTCGGCGACGCCCCAGATGTTGGCGTGGTGGATCGCTTGCTTGTCGATCTGTTCGCGGTCGTGCACCTGGTAACCGTTGTGGGCGAAGAAATAATTCATGTTGTCGAAGGCGCCGTAACCGCCGTACAGGAACTGCGACACGTAGCCCTTCCCGTTGAAGACTTCGGCCAGGCTCGACAAGCACTCGTTGCGCCGACGCTTGACGATGGATTCGCCCGGGGTCGGCGGCACCGACAGCGACAGCGCCTCCAGGCCCCGCACGGTGCGCGTGCCGGTAGCGAACAGCCGGGTGAACAGCAGGCTGTCCTTGCTCAAGGCGTCGAGTTGCGGGGTCAGGCTGGGGACGCGCCCGTAGCTTCCCGAATACGACGCGGACAGGCTCTCGACACTGATCAGCACCACGTTGAGCTTGCGTTCCGGCGCGGCATTGTGGATGTCGCGGGTGATGTCGACCGGGTTGTTGCCGACGAAGTGCGCATCGGGCGAACGCAGTTGTCGGCGCACCTGCACGAAGGCCTGGTCCAGCGGCAGCGAACGATAGAAACGCGCGTAGTCCAGCGACGCACTGCGATAGGCCGCGAAGAACTGGTAGATGCCGTTGCCGGCGAGTTCGTTGACGTACTGGTTGTCGCTGCGGTCCTTGAGGTCGGCGTCGACCAGCCAGGTGCCGAGCACGGTCAGCAACAACCAAGCCGCAGTCACCATGCTGCGTCCGGCGAACGTCGTGCCGGTGTCCTGCACGCGGTGCCAGCGCCGCGTGCAGTAGAAAATCGCGCCGGCAATGACGCCCAGGCCGGTCAGTAACCATCCCACTGGATATGACTCGCGGATGTTGCCGATAACCTCGGTCGTGTAGACGAGGTAGTCGACCGCTATGAAATTGAAGCGGGTCTGGAATTCTTCCCAGAAAGTCCACTCCGACAACGCCACGAACAGCATCACGCACAACAACAACAGGCACAGCGCACCCAGCGCGACGCGACCGGACCGGGCCAGCAGCCACCGCGTCGGCATCAGCCACAACCACAGCAGCAGCGGCAACGCGAAATACAGCAGGGTCAGCAGGTCGTAGCCGAATCCGACGCCGAACGCGTATGCCCACAAGGACGGCGACGCAGGCACACCGGTATCGGTGACCAGCAGCAGCGCGAGCCGGGTGAGCGCCGACACGGTGAGGAAGGTCACGCCCAGCCAGAGCAGCGGCTGGAAGCGTTGCAGCAGCGCGGAAGTGCGAAGGGTGTCGTCGGGGTTGGCGGGCATGCGTGATTCCACGGCGTTGCGGGCGGACGGTTGTCCGACCGTGGCTACTGTGGAATCAGGGGGTGTAAGCAGAACTGGGGTGAAACTCAGCGCGGTGTTAAGGCGGGTCTGAATACAAGCAGTTTGCAGAGTGATGCGTCCTTTTTGCTGGTCATTGCCGCGAAGGCGGGGATGAGGAGCAAAAAAGCGATTCACTGCGTCACTACCGTTGTTCGGACCTATGATCGGGCTTGGTCGAACACGCCTCAACGCGAACGCCTTCGCAAGGAACCCCATGCAGACCGGTCTGAAGGTGCTCCTGGTCGAGGACCAGCACGACATCGCCGCGAACATCTGGGACTATCTCGAGCGTCGCGGTTACACCCTCGACCATGCGGCCGACGGTGAATCGGGGCTGTCGCGTGCGCTCAAGGGGGATCTGGATGTCATCGTGCTCGACCTGGGATTGCCGCGGCTGGACGGACTCGAGTTGTGCCGGACACTGCGTGAGGCAGGTCACGGCGTGCCCGTGCTGATGCTCACCGCGCGCGACACGCTCGACGACAAGTTACGTGGCTTCGCCGAGGGCGCCGACGATTACATGGTGAAACCATTTTCGATGCGTGAACTTGAAGCGCGGATCCGCGCGGTGCATCGCCGTAGCCGCCCGGCCGGCGACGCGCAGCTTCGCGTCGGCGAGCTGAGTTACAACCCCAGCTCGATGCTGGCCACGCGCGCAGGCCAGACGCGGGCGCTGACCCGCGTGCAGGGCGTCCTGCTGGCGACGCTGATGCGCGATGCGCCCAACGTGATCCCGCATCGCAAACTAATCGAAGCTGTCTGGGGCGACGAAGGCGGTGACAGCGCCGCGTTGCACACGCATCTGTACGAATTGCGCCTGCTGCTGGACCGTCCGTTCGCGCACGCCATGATCCAGTCGGTGCGCGGGCTCGGCTATCGCATGGTGCCGCCACCATGAACAACGCACGGGTCTCGCTGCGCCGTCGCGTCGCACTCGCCTACACCGTGCTCGGCCTGGTGTTGAGCCTGCTGTTCGCGGCCGCGACCATGTTCATCACCGAAGACTACGAACACATCCTGGTCGATGAAATCCTGCGTGGCCAGTCCGACGACTACGCGCTGCGGCTGGCGGCCAATCCGGCCACGGTGCTGCCGCAGACCCATCGTCTCAGCGGCTACCTGCGGCGCGCCGACGGCAGCGGCAACATCCCGGCCGAGTTCGCGGCACTGGATCCCGGCACGCACGAGAGCGACGATCCAGCGCGGGAAGGCATCCATGTCGGCGTATTCGACACGGACCAGGGACGCCTGTATTTCGTCATCGACCTCAGCGACATTGAGCGCCTCGAACGCCATCTCGCCTGGTTCCTGGTGGGAGTGGTCGTGCTGGGCACCGGTGTCGCCGGCTGGCTAGGCTGGTTGCTCGCCGGCGGCACCGTGGCGCCAGTGCGCCGTCTCGCGGAAGCCGTCGATGCGCTGCCTACGCAACCGCATGCGAGCGACCTGGCCGGGGCGGTCAGCGACGACGAACTGGGTCGCCTGGCCGCGTCCATCGACCGCTACCAGACGCGCCTGGTAGAAGCCGATGCACAGGAGCGCAGGTTCTTCGCCGATGCCAGCCATGAATTGCGCACGCCGATCGCGGTGGTGCGCGGCGCGGCCGAACTGCTGCTCGACGACACCACGTTGCCGGCCGCCACGTGGCGCGTGCTGCAACGGCTGGATCGCGGCGTGCGCGAGGTTACCGATCTGCTCGATGTCGTACTGGATCTCGCGCGTCGCCGCGAACCGGTGATCGAGACGGTCGCGGCCGATTCACTGCTGCGGGACGCGGCCGCCTCGTTGCAGGAAGCTGGTGCGCATCCACATCTGAAAATCGACATCGAAGCGAGCGGCACATGGCGCGTGCCCAGACGCGAAAGCCTGCTGGTGCTGCGCGGCGTGTTGCGGCAACTGCTGCCCGCCGACAGCCACGGGCGGTTGTTGTTGCGTGGCGAAGGCGATTTACTGGAGATGTCCTACGTCGCGGCGGATGGTTCGGACCAGCCTGCACGAGACGCACCGCAACGCAGCGATAACGGGCTCGCCGTGACCCTGCTGGAGCGCCTGGCCGACGCGCTGGATTGGCGTTTCGAGGATTGGACGCTCGCCATGGCAGCACGTCGTGTGCGTATTCGCCTGCCGGGTGCGTCGCTTGTGGCATCAAGCGTTATCGACGCACAGCGCTAAGTCACGCGCAACATTTTTCCACGGAGACTTCGTTGTGCGATGCCGTCTCGTTACGACGACGCATCCGCCGATTCAGCTTCCTCGCGCTCCTTGAGCACGAGCTCGGCCTCGAAATCCGCCATCGCGCGATGCTTGAGCGACTTGCAGCGTTCGATGCCGGCCTGAGTCAGTCGCAGCGAACCGTTGTCCTCGTCCACCAGCGCCGCTTCCAGCAGCCGCTCACGCAGGGCGCGGCACCGCTGGCCCGGTTCCTGGCCTTCGTCGATCCGATGCAGGACATCGAGCAAACCCAGTTCTTCCAGGCTGATCGGATCCATGGTCATGTGCCTCGGTGGTCGGGTTGCAAATGATGACACCGGGGGTCGCTGCCGGGTAGCTAAAACTGGTTCAGGTGTGTGGTCGGTACACGTAGCCCGAATAACCCCGGACTTGATCCTGGGGCATCCGGGGCTTCTCGTGAAGATCACGGACGATCCCCAGCTCCTACCACCGAAGGACGACGTCCCCGTGGGACAAAACATAGAGTAAACCGGCATTGCTTACGCCGGCTGCAGGTTGGCGTACGACAGCACCAGCCACTTGCTGCCAGCCTCGGCGAAGTTGACCTGCACGCGCGCATGCGCGCCGGAACCTTCGTAATCGGTGACGACGCCGCTGCCGAACGTGGCATGACGGACATTCTGGCCGAGCTTGATCGAGGGCGTTTCGATGGCGGCGTGGCCGAAGTTGCGGCGTGGTTGTGGGGAATACAGCGGACGCGACACCTGCACGCGCGGACGCACTTCATGCAGCAGCGCAGGCGGGATTTCGCGCAGGAAGCGCGACGGGATGCCGTACATGTCCATGCCGTGGATGCGGCGCGCTTCGGCATAGCTCAATACAAGTTTCTGTCGCGCGCGGGTGATGCCGACATAGGCGAGCCGGCGCTCTTCCTCCAGCCGCCCGCTTTCCTCGATCGACTTGTTGTTGGGGAACAGGCCTTCCTCCATGCCGGCGAGGAACACCAGCGGAAATTCCAGGCCCTTGGCGCTGTGCAGCGTCATCAACTGCACGCCATCGGCGCCGGCCTCGGCCTGGCCCTCGCCCGCCTCCAGCGATGCGTAGGCAAGGAACGCAACCAGTTCGCTCAATGCGGCGGCTTCGTCGTCATCGCCGCGCACGAAACGCGAGGCGACCGAGACGAGTTCGTCCAGATTGTCGGTGCGCGAATCGAGCTGGCCCTTGGATTCCTTGTCGTAATGCTCGCGCAATCCGGACCGCAGCAGCACATGATCGATCTTGTCCTTCAGCGGCAACTCGGCGGTTTCCGCGGAGAGCGCATCGATCAGTGCGTGGAAGGCCAACAGCGCGTTGCGCGCGCGCGCGGCCAGCAGGGTTTCGCCACCAACGCGAAGCGCCGCTTCCCACAACGACACCGCATCGGCGCGCGCGCGCTTGCGCACTTCATCGAGGGTGCGTTCGCCGATGCCGCGCGTCGGCGTGTTCACCGCGCGCTCGAACGCCGCATCGTCGCTGCGATTGGCGACCAGCCGCAGGTACGCCAGCGTGTCCTTGATTTCGGCGCGCTCGAAGAAGCGCTGACCGCCGTAGACGCGATACGGCAGCGGGCTGTCCGCGCGCAAGGCTTCCTCAAAGGCCCGCGATTGCGCGTTGCTGCGGTAGAGGATGGCGCAATCGCCGTAGCTGCCGCCGTCGCCGCCGTTATCCATGCGAACCCACTGACGGATGCGTTCGACCACGAAGCGTGCTTCGTCAATCTCGTTGTAGGCCGCGTACACATCGACGGATTCACCATCGCCGCTGTCGGTCCACAACTTCTTGCCGAGGCGTTCGGGGTTGTGCGCGATGACCGCATTGGCGGCATTGAGGATGTTGGCGCTGGAGCGGTAGTTCTGTTCCAGGCGCATTGTTTTTGCGTCCGGATAATCGTTGAGGAAGCGCTGCACGTTCTCGACCTTCGCGCCGCGCCAGCCGTAGATGGCCTGGTCGTCGTCGCCGACCACGAACACGTGTCCGGTGTCGCCCGCGAGCACGCGCACGAACGCGTACTGGATGCTGTTGGTGTCCTGGAATTCGTCGATCAGCAGTTCGCCGAAGCGCTGCCGGTAATGCGCCAGCAGCGCCGGCGTGTCGCGCAGCAGCTCGTGCGCGCGCAACAGCAACTCGGCGAAGTCCACCAGCCCTGCGCGGTCGCAGCGCTCCTGGTACATCGCGTAGGCGCGGCGCATCACGTCGGCCCACTGGTCGTCGCCCGGCTGGATGTGCTGCGGGCGGCGCCCCTCGTCCTTCTGCGCGTTGATCCACCACGCGATCTGCCGCGGCGGGAAGCGTGCTTCGTCGAGTTCGAGTGGCTGCACCACGCGTTTGATCAGCCGGAGTTGATCGTCGCTGTCGAGGATCTGGAATCCTTCCGGCAACTTCGCATCCTGCCAGTGCAGCCGCAGCAACCGATGCGCGAGGCCATGGAACGTACCGATCCACAATCCGCGGCTGCCATTGCGCAACAACGCATCCGCCCGCGCACGCATCTCGCCGGCAGCCTTGTTGGTGAACGTCACCGCGAAGATGCCGTGCGCTGGCACCTGGTGCACTTCGTTGAGCCAGGCGATGCGATGCATCAACACGCGGGTCTTGCCGCTGCCGGCGCCGGCGAGGACCAGGTAGTGGCCCGGCGGCGCAGTGACGGCCTCGCGCTGGGCCGGGTTCAGGTCATCGAGCAGGTACGAAACATCCATCGCGTCAGTCTACGGGAGCGTCCTGCTTTCCTTCTCCCATCGGGAGAAGGTGGCGCGAAGCGTCGGATGAGGGCGCGGACTTACCGTTGCGGTGAACCTTCCCTTAGCGAGTCACTCTCCCGCCCTCATCCGCCCTTCCCTCGGCCGCCTGTTGGCGGCTTCGACCTTCTCCCGAGGGGAGAAGGGAAAAACGCATCAATGCGCGGCGACGTGCTCGCGCTTGCTCGACGTGTAGGTCATCAGCTTGTCGGTCCAGGCGATGCCGATCGCCGACAAAATAAACACGGTATGGATGATGGTCTGCCACAGCACGCCGAGCATGGTGACCGTGGTGCAGGTCTTGACGTGCAGCTTGGCTACGATCGCGGCCTGCGCGCCCGCGAACGCCTCGACGGTGCCGCAGAACGGCAATTCGCCCATGCCGCCCACCTCGATGAAGGTTTTCAGCAGGTGGATCGAACTGATGCCGATGATCGCCATCGCCAGTTTGACCTTCAGCACCGAGGCGTTGACGTGCGACAGCCATTCCGGCTGGTCCGGATGACCCTGCAAGCCCAGGCGCGAGACGAAGGTTTCGTAGCCGCCGACGATCACCATCACCAGCAGGTTGGAGATCATCACCACGTCGATCAGGCCGAGCACGATCAGCATGATCTCCTGCTCGCCCAGCGACGGCGTCTCCAGGATCAGGTGCCACAGTTCCTTGGCGAACAGAAACACGTACACGCCCTGCGCCACGATCAGGCCCAGATACAGGGGCAGCTGCAACCAGCGGGAGCTGAAGATCAGCGCGGGCAGCGGCGTGAGGCGGGTGGTAGTGCGGAGGTCGGACATGCGCGGCGTCATCGATACAACGGAAGCGCGCAGGTTACCGGTGCGGTGTGACGCTGCCAAGCCAAGAGACACCCCGCACTAGCCGTCGCGCAGCGCCTGCACACCCATCTGCGCCAGCAGCGTGACCATGCACCCGGCTTGCAGGGCACGCTCGCTGGAGGCGTTGCCCTGCTGTGCGCGTTTCGCCACGCCCTGGGCAATGGCGGCGAGGCGGAAGAAACTGAAGGCCAGCACGAAGGACCAGTCGGCATCAACGCGGGTGCCGCTGAGTTCGCTGTAACGGCGCAGCACTGCAGCTTCGTCCGGTATGCCGAGCGCGGCGCGATCGATGCCCGCAAGGCCCGGCAGCGGCGGTTGCCCCGGCAGGCGCAGGGCCATGCAGAAGTAGCCGAGATCGGCCAGCGGATGGCCGAGCGTGGACAGTTCCCAGTCCATCACCGCCAAGATGCGCGGTCGGCTGTGCGCGGATGTGTCATGCGCAAACATCAGGTTGTCGCTGCGGTAATCGCCATGCACCAGCGCGACGCGGCCGTCATCGGCAGGACAGCGCGGCGGCAGTTCGGCGAGCAGGGTTTCCATCATCGCGACCGGCTGCGTTGACCAGTTACGCTGTTGAAAACCGCTGGCCCGGTACTGCTCGGTCCAGCGCGCGAGCTGGCGCGCGAAATAGTTGCCGGGCTTGCCGTAATCGGCGAGGCCGGCGGCGTCGACATCGACCGCGTGCAGGGCCGCAAGCGTGGCGATGATGTCGTCGTAATTCGCTGCACGCTGGTCATTGCCGATATCGGGCATGGCCGGATCCCAGAACACGCGGCCGTCGACATGTTCCATCAGGTAGAACATCGAGCCGATCACCGAGTCGTCGATGCACAGATGCAGGGCGCGCGCAACGGGGACGGCGCTGTGCTGCAAGGCACGCAGCACGCGGAATTCGCGGTCGACCGCATGCGCGGACGGCAACAACACGCCGGGCGGTTTGCGCCGCAACACATAGCAGCCGCTGGCGGCATCGATGCGATAGGTGGGATTGGATTGCCCGCCCTTGAACTTGGTCGCGGCCAGCGGTCCGTGGAAGCCGTCCACATGTTGTGTGAGGTACTCCGCGAGCGCGGCTTCCGGCAATGCAAACGGATCGGCCGCCATGCGCTCAGGCCTTCAGCATCGAACGCGCCAGCGCCGCGATGTGCACTTCGTCCGGGCCGTCGGCCAGCCGCAACGCGCGTGCGGCGGCATAGGCACGGGCGAGGAAGTGATCCTGCGACAGGCCGCCGGCGCCATGCAGCTGGATGGCGCGATCGATCACTGCGCAAGCCATGCGCGGTGCAACGATCTTGATCATTCCGATCAGGTCGCGCGCGCCCTTGTTGCCCAGCACATCGAGCGCCGCCGCGGCCTGCAGGGTCAGCAGGCGTGCTTGTTCGATCTCGCAACGCGACGCCGCGATCGCCTGCTGGGCCATGCCGTGCGCACCGAGCGGCTGGCCAAAGGCAACGCGGTTGCGTGCGCGTTCGAGCATCGCCTCGAGTGCGCGCTGCGCCAGACCGATCAAACGCATGCAGTGGTGGATGCGGCCGGGCCCGAGCCGCGCCTGCGCGATCTGAAAGCCGCTGCCCTCGTCTTGCAGCAGGTTGACGACCGGCACGCGTACCTGCTCGAAGTGCAGTTCGACATGGCCGTGCGGCGCGTCGTCGTAGCCGAACACGCGCAGCGGTCGCATGACGCTGACGCCGGGCGTCTCCATCGGCACCAGCAGCATCGATTGCCGGCGATGCGGCGCGGCCTCCGGATCGGTCACGCCCATCACGATCAGCAA
>JAJAYW010000052.1 GCA_026786005.1 Lysobacter sp.
CATTGCCGTTCGCCAACAAACTCTATGCATGGCTGGCGCAGCCGTTGCTCGACAAGTTGCCGCAAGGCGGGCAGCTGATCGCGATCGAAGTGGCTTCGCCGTTCTTCGCGCCGCTCAAGCTCGCGTTCTTCGTCGCGGTGATCGTGGCGATGCCGTGGCTGCTGTTCCAGCTGTGGTCGTTCGTCGCGCCTGGTCTGTACCGGCGCGAAAAAAGACTCGCGACGCCGCTGCTGCTGTCGGCGCTGGCGCTGTTCTATACCGGCTGCGCATTCGCGTATTTCATCGTGCTTCCGTCGGTGTTCGGCTTTCTGGCAAAGGTCACGCCGACCGGCGTGGCGATGATGACCGACATCACTGCGTACCTCGATTTCGTGCTGGTCATCTTCCTCGCCTTCGGCGTCAGCTTCGAGTTGCCGGTCGCCTTGGTGATCCTGGTCCTGCTCGGCTGGATCACGCCGGCGCAGCTGCGCGAATCGCGCGGCTATGCGGTGGTCGGTATCTTCGTGCTGGCCGCCGTGATCACGCCGCCGGACGTGATCTCGCAACTGCTGCTCGCGATTCCGATGGTGGTGCTGTACGAAATCGGCATCCTCGCCGCGCGCTGGCTGGCGCCGGCGACCACGGCGGATCGCGAAACACCCGAGCCATGATCCCTGCGGGTTTCTGGCAACGTTATGCGGCGTGGTCACTCGACGCCGGCCTCGTCGCCGTGCCGATCGCGCTGATTGCCTGGCCTTCCTGGCGCGCGGGCATGCAGCGTATCGCCGCCGCGTTCGATGTGGTCGCAACGCGGTTCGCTCAACTCATGATTGAAGGACTGCGCTCGGCCGAGGATCCGCTCGTGCTTGCGCAGGCATGGCTGCACGATGCGACCTTGCATGACGCGATGACAGGCGTGGAAACCGCGGCGACCGACGCCTTGAAACCCGCATGCATCGCCTTCGTGGTCTTGGCCGCGCTGTACTGGACCACGTTCGAATCGTCCCGCTGGCAAGCGACGCCCGGCAAACGCGCGCTCGGCCTCGTCGTCACCGATCGGCGCGATCGGCGACTCCGCCTGCCACGCGCGATCGCGCGCCATGCCGCCGGCGCCCTGTCGTGGCTCACCCTGAACCTGGGCCACGCGTTGGCCGCGATGCCGCCGCACAAACGCGCCCTGCACGATTACGTTTCGGGCACGCGCGTGGTGCAAGGCGCCGCATCGGAACTGCCGGCGTGGGCGCGGGCGTGGCTGCTGTTGCAGGCCGTGGTTTCCCTTGCAGCGATGACGTGGCTGATGCAGTCAATGCAGGCCGCGCTGCAATCAGCGATCTATGCCTGACTGAGTAGGGCGGAATCGACGAAGTCGCTTCCGCCGAATGCAGTGAATCGGCAGGCGGATCGATCGCCAACGTGAACGACAATGCGGCGGAAGCCGCTGCGCGAAGCGCTTTTCAACAGCGAAGCGGTTCATTCCGCCCTACGAGAGCGGGTCGCCCTGCGTTACCAATCAAAGCTCGACTTGGTTTGCAGGCACCTGTGTTAAACCCTCTCCCGCCACGTCCCGCCACATGTAATACATCGCGCCGAACATCACCACGTACAGCACCAGCAGGAAGGCGATGTAGAGCGGGGCGATAAGAATCAGCGCCACGGTCGGGTGCAACATCGCGCCGATCAGCGCCAGCAGCATGCCGACCAGGGCGAAGGCGATGATCATCGCGATGAAGCCGAGGATGACGATAATTGCGGCGACCACGATCGGCAGCACGTTTTTAAGCGTGCCCTTGGCGCCGTCCGCGAGCGACTCGCCGATGCCGCGGTTGGCGAGCGCCACCTGGCCGAAGCCGATGGTGTAGACGCCGCCGAAGAACAAACCCACCAGCACGCCGAATGCCATCACCGTGCCCAGGCCGTCGGGCATGGCAGGCACGTCGGCGGGCGTCGCCGCTGGCGTCTGCATGGCCATGCTGATCACCTGCGCGTACCAGCTGAAAAAATCCACGCCGAGCATGGCGATCATCGCGACGAACGCGCCGATGTACAGCACCGTAAGGAGCACGCCGAATCCAATCAGCCGGCCTGCGCCATGCCCGGGTTTGAACGTGTCGAACACGGCGGTGGCTTGCGTCGGCCGTCCGTTTTCCGACGCATCGATCACGCGCAGTACGCCGCCAATGAGCAGGGGATAGATGAAGATCGACGCCAGCGTGGTGAGGCCCACCACCATCAGTACCGATTCCGCGTCCAGCTTCAAGCCGTACTGCAGCAGAACCTGGATCAGGCTCGGGATCAGCGCGACCAGCGCGACCAGCGCGACTGCGCCAAAGATCGCTTTCGGATTGTGCCGGCCCAGGTTGATGCCGTGCTTGAGCCAGCGCCAGCCCGCGGCCGGTCCCATTGCGCGTGTGGTCATGTTGTCATCCCCGTTGTAGTGCGTCCCCAGACGGCGCCATCGTACTCGAAGGCTCAGCGCGCGCGCAGGCTCCGCGCGTGTCGCACGAAGCGCCGCAACACCGAGCGCGCATGCGGCGTGGCGGTTACGTCGCGCGACAGGCGCTTGTGGCAACGCCCTTCACCGGCGAGCGCCTCGCAACGCGCGCGCAGGTAGGCGCGCATGTGCCGGGTGCTGAATTCCGGATGAAACTGCACGCCCCAGACGTGGTTCCGCCAACGGAACGCGTGGCAATCGTCCTGCTGCGACGTCGCCAGTACCGAGGCGTCATCCGGCGCGCGCAATACGGTCTGCAGATGCGTGACCTGCGCGGTCATGGCGGCGGGCAGATCCGCGAACAGCGGGTCTTCGCTGGCGTGCGGCTGCAATGCCAGCGCGACCGTGCCCATTTCGCGCCCGGTCGGGTTGTCGCCGACCTCGCCGCCGAGCGCATGCGCGAGCAACTGGTGGCCGTAGCAGATGCCGAACAGCGGCACGCTGTCGTGCGCGGCATCGCGCAACCACCGCGCGCTGCGTTCGCTCCAGTCGCGCCGCTCGGTGACCATCGCCGCTGAGCCCGTGATCAGCACCCCGGCGTATCCCTCGCGACGCGGTAACGCTTCACCATCGGCGACGCGGCAGATCACCGCTGCGTCGGCATCGAGTCCGGCGGCGACGCGGATCCAGTGCGCGAATGAGCCGTGGCGGCGCATCGATGCGACCGGTTGCCCGGTTTCGAGAATGAGGAAAGGTGCGTGCATGACAGCAGTGTCGCCAAAAACGACTTTGCCTAACAGCGTCCGCGCAAAGGCAAGGGGAAAAACGTGCCTCGCTATACTTCTCCACCGCGTTCCCGACCCCGCTCCCATGCCCGAACCCATTCTCCAGGGCCCGTCGTTCCAGGACATGTCGTTTCAAAGCATGATCCTGCGCCTCAACCAGTACTGGGCGGCGCAGGGCTGCGTGCTGATTCAGCCGCTGGATCTGGAAGTCGGCGCGGGCACGTTCCATCCCGCCACGTTCCTGCGCGCATTGGGCCCGGAACCATGGAACGCCGCGTACGTGCAGCCATGCCGTCGTCCTACTGATGGTCGCTATGGCAATAATCCGAACCGGCTGCAGCGCTACTACCAGTATCAGGTGGCGATGAAGCCCAACCCCGACAACATCGTTGAACTGTATTTCGATTCGCTGAAAGCGCTCGGCATCGATCCGCAGGTGCACGACCTGCGCCTGGTCGAGGACAACTGGGAATCACCGACGCTTGGCGCGTGGGGCCTGGGCTGGGAAGTGTGGTTGAACGGGATGGAAGTCACCCAGTTTACCTATTTCCAGCAGGCCGGCGGTCTCGAATGCCGGCCGGTGCTCGGCGAGATCACCTATGGCCTGGAGCGCCTGTGCATGTATCTGCAAAACGTCGATGACGTATTCGACCTGGTGTGGACGCAGGGCCCGCGGGGCACGGTGTATTACCGCGACGTGTATCACCAGAACGAAGTCGAACAGAGCGCGTACAACTTCGAGCATGCCAATGTCGAAGTGCTGTTCAAGCGTTTCGACGAATGCGAAGCGGAAGCGTCGAAACTGGTTGAACTGGGCCTGCCGCTGCCGGCCTACGACCAGGTCTGCAAGGCCTCGCATTGCTTCAACCTGCTCGACGCGCGTCGCGCGATCTCGGTCACCGAACGCCAGCGTTACATCCTGCGCGTGCGCAGACTGTCGCAGGCGGTGGCGGAAAGCTATTTCGCGCAGCGGGAGAAGCTGGGGTTTCCGGGATTGAAGACGCAACGCGAAGGCGTGGCGGCATGACTGCGGCGCGTCCGATCTTGATCGGCATGTACGACTCCTCGTACACGCGTCGCGTCGCCATCGCACTATCGCTGTACGGGCTGCCGTTCGAACGCCGTGCCTGGTCGGTCGGCAAGGACTTCGACCGCATCAGCCAATACAGTCCACTGGGCCGCGCACCGACGCTGGTGCTGGAAGACGGCGAAGTGCTGACCGAGTCGGCGATGATGCTCGACTACCTCGATCAGCTCGTCGGCCCGCAGCGCGCATTGCTGCCGGCCACCGGACTCGCCCGTCGCGATGCGCTGCGGCTGATCGCACTGGCCACCGGCGCGATCGACAAGGCCGTGCTGATCGTGCTCGAACGCATCTTTCGCCCGGTGGAGATGCACAGTGAAGCGTGGCTCTCGCGCTGCCGCATCCAGGTCGATGGCGCACTGCACGAACTGGACAGGCATTGCACCGCGCGCGCCGGCCACGACTGGCTGGTCGGCGATGCGATGACCCATGCCGATATCGCGGTGGCCTGCTTCACCACCCATCTGCGCGAATCGTTACCGCTGGAGCTGGCGCCTTACCCTGCGTTGCGCACGCATGTGGATCGCTGCGAAGCACTGCCGGTATTCCGCCAGCACTACGCTCCGTTCGACGCGCCGGTTCCGGCTTCGGACCACGACGCGCAGGCGACAGTCGCATGACCGCGACCACCATGCAGCCGCTGCTGATCGAACTCGGCACCGAAGAACTTCCAGTCAAGGCGCTGCCCGGCCTCGCGCAAGCGCTGTTCGATGGTGTGGTCGAGGGATTATCGAAGCGCGGCATCGCCTTCGAGCGCGGGGACGCCAGGCCGCTCTACTCGCCGCGCCGTCTCGCAGTGCTGCTGCCGGGCGTCGCCGGCGAACAGCCCGAGCAGACGTCGGAAGTGCTGGGCCCGTATCTCAACATCGCGCTCGATGCCGACGGCGCGCCGACCAGGGCCTTGCAGGGCTTCGCGCACAAAGCCGGTATCGACTGGACCCAACTCGAACGTACCACCGACAACAAGGGCGAGCGTTTCGTCCACCGCGCGGTGACCGCAGGCCAGACAATGCGCGCACTGCTGCCGGAGATCGTGCGCGAGGCTATCGCGGCGATGCCGATCCCCAGGCCCATGCGCTGGGGCAACCACGAGCATGCCTTCGCCCGCCCGGTGCATTGGCTGGTGCTGCTGCACGGTGGCGACGTGATCGATGGCGACGTCTTCGGCATCGCCTCGGACCGCATGAGTCGCGGCCATCGCTTCATGCACGACAAGGCGGTGTGGATCGGGCGCGCCGAGGATTACGTCGATGCGTTGCGTGGCGCGAAGGTGCTGGTAGACCCGGATGAGCGGCGTGCACGCATCGTGCATGAAGTCGAATACGCCGCGCGGCAGGCTGGCGGCACGCCACGCATCACCGACGACAATCTGGAACAGGTGAATTGTCTGGTGGAATGGCCGAAAGCGGTGCTGTGTTCGTTCGACAGCGAATTCCTGGCCGTGCCCCAGGAAGCCCTGATTGCGACGATGGAAACCAACCAGAAATTTTTCCCGGTTCTCGGTGAGGACGGCAAGCTCAGCGAACACTTCATCGGCATTGCCAATATCGAATCGAAGGCCGAAGGCGAAGTCCGCAGCGGCTACGAACGCGTGATCCGGCCGCGGTTCGCCGATGCCAAGTTCTTCTTCGTCGAGGACATGAAACAGGGTCTGGCTTCGATGAATGAGGGCCTGAAATCGGTCACGTACCAGGCACGGCTCGGTACAGTCGCAGACAAGGTCGAACGCGTCGCTGCGCTGGCCGAAGCCATCGCCGGCGAAGTCGGCATTGATCCGAAGCTCGCGCGCCGCGCCGCGGAGTTGTCCAAGGCCGACCTGCAATCGCGTCTGGTCAACGAGTTCCCTGAACTGCAAGGCATCGCGGGTCGTTACTACGCAGCCGGCGAAAACGAACCGCTGGAAGTCGCCAATGCAATCGATGAGGGCTACATGCCCCGCTTCGCCGGGGACGCAATCGCGCCCTCGAAGCTGGGGCAGGTGCTGGCCGTGGCCGAGCGCCTGGATTCGCTCGCCAGCGGGTTCGCGGCCGGTTTGAGGCCGACCGGCAACAAGGATCCGTTCGCCTTGCGGCGCAACGCGCTGGCTTTGGCGCGCACGCTGATCGAAGGTCTGTTCGATCTCGATTTGCAGGCGTCGCTGGTGCATGGCCACAGCGGTGCCGGCGATGCGATCGCGCGCAACGAGATGCTCGCCAAGGACACCAACAAGCGCACGTCCCCGGCGGCGGTCGCGACCACCCCGGAACATCAGTTGCGCGAGTTGCAGGATTTCGTGTTCGATCGCCTGCGCGGGTATTACGGTGAAAAAGGCGTGCCCCCGCAGCACTACGAAGCGGTCGTTGCATTGCGTCCGGGATCGCTGCTGGATTTCGACCGTCGCCTCAAGGCCATGGGCGAATTCACCAGACTCCCCGAAGCCGAAGCGCTCGCCGCCGCCAACAAGCGCATCCGCAACATCCTGCGCAAGGTCGAAGGCGAGGTGTCCTCCGCAATCGACCCCTCGCTTTTCAGCGAAGCCGCCGAACGCGAGCTGCATGACGCGGTCGAACAGGCCATCGTCGATACCGACGAAGCGCTGGCGAAACGCGACTACGTCGCCGTCCTCGGCCGCGTTGCGCGCCTGCGTCCGCAGGTGGATGCGTTCTTCGATGGCGTCATGGTCAATGTTGATGACGCGGCCCTGCGTAACAACCGGCTCGCGTTGTTGAAGCGCTTGTCCGACCGGCTGGGTTCGGTTGCGGCAATCGAACATCTGTCGAGCTGACGCTGATTGCCTTCTCCCTTCGGGGCCGATGGATTTGGAACGCTCGCCTGCCGCTGTTCGTTAATCGATCTTTGACGCGCTCCGGTTATTCTCGTCGCATGCATTTCTTTCCCCGCCTGCTGTTTGCCGCGTTTCTGTTGATGACCGCGAACATGGCGCAGGCGGCCACGATCGAGCGCGTTGACATCCGCGGTCTCGACGCGGCCATGACCACCAACGTGCGCGTGTCGCTGTCGCTGACCGATGCCATCGGCAAGGACGTTTCAGGTCGCCGCCTCGCCTATCTCGTGCGTGAGGCCGAAGCCGAGACGCGCGAAGCGCTGGAGCCGTTCGGGTACTACTCGCCGGTCATCACGGTGACGCGCAATCCGCCGTCTTCCGAATCCGAATCCGCAACGACCACCGGACCGATTTCCGTCATCATCGACGTGCGCCTCGGCGAGGCGATCCGCGTGCGCCGCGCCGATGTCGCCATCGCTGGCGACGGCAGCGACGACCGCTATCTCCGCGAAGAACTGGCCGCGTTCCAGCCGCAACCCGGCGCTCTGTTCGATCATGTCGTCTATGAAGGCAGCAAGGCGCGCATCTCGCGCCGGCTCGCGGAGCGCGGTTACTTCGATGCGGATTTCCTCGCACGCAAGGTCGAGGTCACGCGGGCGGAGAATGCCGCTGACATCGACCTGCGCTGGGATAGCGGCGATCGGTACGACATGGGCTCGGTGACATTCACGCAGACGCCCCAGCGCATCATCCGCGAAGACCTCCTGGGCAAGCTGATCTACTGGGATGAAGGCGATTACTACCACCAGGGCCGCCTCGACCGCCTGCGGAAATCACTGGTGTCGCTGGATTACTTCAGCCGCATCGACATCGAACCGCAACCCGAGAATGCGGTGGAAGACTCGGCCGGTGACAAGCGCGTCCCGATCAACATCACCCTGACGCCCGCCAAGCGCAGCATCTACACCGCCGGCGTCAGCTACGGCACCGACAGCGGTGGCGGCGTGATCCTCGGCGTGGAGCGGCGTTACCTCAACGATCGCGGGCACAAGGCGCTGGCGCAGCTGGATTACGCGCAGAAGCGCAAGACGCTGACGCTGCAATACCGCATCCCCGCGTTCGCATGGCTCGATGGCTGGTACACGGCCAGCCTGCAGGCGGCCGACGAGCAGACTGATTACATCGACACGCGGCGGCTGGAACTGGTCGGCAGCCGCAGCGGCGAGCTCAACCGATACCTGACTGCGATCGCATCGGTGCACGCCTTGCGCGAGCGCTGGGCTACACCGGAACTGAAGAGAATCCACTGTACCGCTTCGGCACGTTTACCTATCCCTCGCTGCGCGCCGAATACGTCGACGCCGATGACAGGATGTATCCGCGCGACGCGCTCGGCGGTACGTTGCTGCTGCGCGGCGGCGTGGAGGGCGTGGGGTCGGACGCCAGCTTCGCGCAGCTGCAACTCGGCGCGCGCTGGTTCAAGGGGCTCGGCGAACGCAGCCGCCTGCTGTTGCGCGGGGAAGTGGGCCAAACCTACACCGATGCGCTGGTCGATATTCCGCCGAGCCTACGTTTCTATGCCGGCGGCGACCGCAGCGTCCGCGGCTATGCGTATCGCGAGATCGGTCCACGCATCACCGGTGGCACGCGTGGCGAAGCG
>JAJAYW010000053.1 GCA_026786005.1 Lysobacter sp.
GTTCGCGGTGATCGGCGTCTCGATGATCGAGCCGTCCGGCTTGGCCATCAGGCCGCGCATGCCGGCCAGCTGGCGGATCTGCGCCTGCGAACCACGCGCGCCGGAGTCGGCCATGATGAAGACCGAGTTCATCGACTTCTGTGCGACTCGCTCACCTTTGGCGTTGGTCACGGTATCGGTGCCGATCGCGTCCATCATTGCCTTGGCGACGCGTTCGTTGGTGCGCGACCAGATGTCGACCACCTTGTTGTAGCGCTCACCTGCGGTGACCAGGCCCGACTGGTACTGCTGCTGGATTTCCAGCACTTCCACTTCGGCTTCTTCGAGGATGCCCTTCTTCTCGTCCGGGATGATCATGTCGTCGATGCCGATCGACACGCCCGCGCGCGTGGCGTAGGCGAAGCCGGTGTACATCAACTGATCGGCGAACACGACGGTGTCCTTCAGGCCGAGCAGGCGGTAGCAGGTGTTGATCAGTCGGCTGATCGCCTTCTTGTTCAACTCGGTGTTGACCAGTGCGAACGGCAGGCCTTCCGGCAAAATTTCCGCCAGCAGCGCGCGACCAATCGTGGTGTCGATGATCGAGGTGCGCGGCGTGCGCGTCCCGTCCTCGTCGATCACGGTTTCGCTGATGCGCACCTTGACCTTGGCGTGCAGTTGCACGACGCGGTTGTCGTAGGCGCGCTTGACTTCGGACACATTGGCGAACGCCATGCCCTCGCCTTGCTTGTTCTCCAGCGCACGGCTCATGTAGTACAGACCCATCACCACGTCCTGCGACGGCACGATGATCGGCTCGCCGTTGGCCGGCGACAGGATGTTGTTGGTCGACATCATCAACGCGCGCGCTTCCAGCTGCGCTTCCAGCGACAGCGGGACGTGCACGGCCATCTGATCGCCGTCGAAGTCGGCGTTGAACGCGGTGCAGACCAGCGGATGCAGCTGGATTGCCTTGCCTTCGATCAGCACCGGCTCGAACGCCTGGATGCCGAGGCGGTGCAAGGTCGGCGCACGATTCAACATCACCGGATGTTCGCGGATGACTTCCTCGAGGATGTCCCACACCTCGGCTTCCTCGCGCTCCACCAGCTTCTTGGCGGCCTTGATCGTGGTGGCGAGACCACGACGCTGCAGCTTGGCGAAGATGAAGGGCTTGAACAGTTCCAGCGCCATCTTCTTCGGCAGGCCGCACTCGTGCAGGCGCAGCGTCGGGCCGACCACGATGACCGAACGACCGGAATAATCGACGCGCTTGCCGAGCAGGTTCTGGCGGAAGCGGCCCTGCTTGCCCTTGATCATGTCGGCCAGCGACTTCAGCGCACGCTTGTTGGTGCCGGTGATGGCGCGGCCACGGCGGCCGTTGTCCATCAGCGCATCCACCGACTCCTGCAGCATGCGTTTTTCGTTGCGCACGATGATGTCAGGCGCATTGAGTTCCAGCAGGCGGCGCAGGCGGTTGTTTCGGTTGATGACGCGGCGATAGAGATCGTTGAGATCGGAGGTCGCGAAGCGGCCGCCGTCCAGCGGCACCAGCGGACGCAGGTCCGGCGGCAGCACGGGCAGCACTGTCATCACCATCCACTCCGGACGGTTGCCCGATTCCATAAACGCCTCGACCAGCTTGATGCGCTTGGTGAGGCGCTTGAGCTTGGTTTCCGAGCCCGTGTTGGAAATGTCTTCTCTCAGCTGCACCATCTCGGCCGCCAGATCGATCGCACGCAGCAGGTCGAACACCGCTTCGGCGCCCATCGCGGCTTCAAAGTCGTCGCCGTGTTCCTGGCGCGCTGTCATAAACTGCTCTTCGTTGAGCAACTGTCCCTGCTCGAGCGGGGTCAGGCCCGGCTCGGTCACGACATAGGCCTCGAAATACAGGATGCGTTCGATGTCACGCAGGGTCATGTCCAGCATCAGGCCGATGCGCGACGGCAACGACTTGAGGAACCAGATGTGCGCGACCGGCGATGCCAGGTCGATGTGCCCCATGCGCTCGCGGCGCACCTTGGCCAGCGTGACCTCGGTGCCGCACTTCTCGCAGACCACGCCGCGATGCTTCATGCGCTTGTACTTGCCGCACAGGCATTCGTAGTCCTTTATCGGCCCGAAGATCGCCGCGCAGAACAGGCCATCGCGCTCGGGCTTGAAGGTGCGGTAGTTGATGGTTTCCGGCTTTTTCACTTCGCCGTAGGACCACGAACGGATCAAGTCCGGCGATGCCAACGCGATCTTGATTGCATTGAAGTCGGGCAGCGGACGTTGCTGGTTGAAGAGGTTCAGTAGGTCTTTCATGTTTTTCTCCGGAAAGCGGAAGTAGGGAGTTGGGAGTGGGAAGTGGGAGAGTCGAAGCGGCGGTGTTGCCTACTTCCTGCTTCCCACTTCCTGTTTCCGCTTCTCACGTCTCTTCCAGTTCCATGTTGATGCCGAGCGAGCGGATTTCCTTGACCAGTACGTTGAACGATTCCGGCATGCCGGCCACCATTTCGTACTCGCCATCGACGATGTTCTTGTACATCTGGTTGCGGCCCTGCACGTCGTCGGATTTCACCGTCAACATTTCCTGCAGCGTGTAAGCCGCGCCGTAGGCTTCCAGGGCCCAGACTTCCATCTCGCCGAAGCGCTGGCCACCGAACTGCGCCTTGCCGCCCAGCGGCTGCTGGGTGACGAGCGAGTACGGACCGGTCGAACGCGCATGCATCTTGTCGTCGACCAGATGGTTGAGCTTGAGCATGTGCATGTA
>JAJAYW010000054.1 GCA_026786005.1 Lysobacter sp.
CAATGGTTTCACCATCCCATTTGCGGTCCCTCGGGTTGGCCGCACACCCACTTTCGGCGCCCATTGGGGCGCTTGGGGGGTTACCCGGACCCCCCCCAGCGCGCCCAGGTGCGCTCCTACAAAAAACGAATCCGCCTGCAGACTACACCGCATGGTGCGCGGCATGGATCTCGCCACGCAGTTCGACAATGCCATCCAGGCTTGCGACAAACGCATCGCCAACCTGCAGCGCACCAACGCCGGCCGGCGTGCCCATGAACACAAGATCGCCTGCGCGCAACGCATACAGCTTCGACAATGCGTGCAGGATGTCGGGCACGTCCCAGATCAGGTCGGACAACGCGGCGCGCTGCCGCGTCTCGCCATTGACCTTCAACGACAAGGCGCGCGATGCGAGGTCGCCGACATCGCTCGCACGCACCAGCTCGCTGACCGGCGCGGAATGGTCGAAGGCCTTTCCGGTATCCCACGGCAAGCCTTTCGCCTTCGCCGCCGCTTGCAGATCGCGGCGGGTCAGATCCAGGCCGATGCCGTAACCAAAGATCAGCGCGTCTGCACCGTCGGGATCGACCAGGCCAGGCGCTGCATCCTTGCCCAGCGCGACCACAAGTTCGACTTCGTGATGCAGGTCAGTGGTGCCGGGTGGATACGGCACGACGCCGTCGATGACGATCGCATCCGCCGGTTTGAGAAAGAACACAGGCTGGCCACGATCGGCTTTGGATGCAGGCGCAGGCGCGCCCATCTCCCTGGCGTGTTCGGCGAAATTGCGGCCCACGCAATAGATCCGGCGCACGGGAAACATGCCACCACCGCGCACCGGAATGCGTGGTTGCGGTGCACAGGCAATCACATCGGTCATCGCGATCTCCGCTTCCAGCGATTTAAACGTTCGGCTGGTCAACCCAGCGACGTTGCTTTCAACGGCCGAGTTACTCGATCCCCGCCTACGCGGGAATGACGACTCACATGTTCTGATATTTGAGGTTTCAACAATCGCTGACGCAGATTAGTCGAACCCACTCCGCTTCAGCGCGACAACGGCAGCGCCGAAGTCGGCGTCTTGCGGACGACGCGGTACTCCGCATCGACGATGCGCGCGTCGCGCGCCACCGGCTTGCCACGTTGCCGCACCAGTCGATACAGCAGGCCGCCGGCAATCATCGCGGCGCCGACGAACACGCTGAAGAACACCAGCACCACCAATATGCCGACACCCAGCAGTCCCAAAGCAAGCCGCATCAGCGGATGACGTGGCTTGCGTGGCGCAAACGCGTTGCGGAAACGGGTGCTGTCGAACCGAAAGGCGTGGGCGGACATGGGCGGTGGCGTGACACAATTCGGCAATGTTGCCGGGATGACCAGTATCCGGTTTCTTCCGGATGTCGTGTAAGAACTTCGTTAAGAACTTCGTGGATGGATCGCGTGCACATGCCACTCATCGCATTCGACGCGCTGCAGGACGGTGGTTTCGCCGAGAGCGAAGCCGTGCTCGACGGCGACGCCGAATCGCTGATCCTGTACCGCGATGGCGACACCGTGCGCGCATGGCTGAACGTCTGTCCGCACGCCGGTCGACGCCTCGACTGGGCGCCGGGAAAATTCCTGAAGAGCAAGGAAGGCCTGCTGGTGTGCGCGTCGCATGGCGCGAGCTTCGAGTTGCTGCACGGCCAATGCGTGGCGGGCCCGTGTCGCGGCGCGTCGTTGCGCGCCGTGGCGGTTGAGGGGCGCGATGGAGGAGTGATTCTCGAAGTTCCTGTACGCGCCGCTGACAGACACCTGGTCGAGTCCGATGCGCCCTGCGATCCCGAGGACGCCGGCATGCGTTGACAGTCCAAACGGCACCTATGCCTGGCTTACCCGGGCTGCGCTTCCACACGGGGGCATTCGACGCGCTGCTTGCGGGATCGAACGTCAGCGCAACTGACTGGCCTTCGCAGCGGCAAGCCCTCGTCAACGCGCCCTGCTGACGATCCGGACCTTGGTGCCACCTGCAGGCGCCCGCTCCCTCGACACCACCGAACTGCTGGCTGCGTTGCCGAGACTGGCCATGTAGGCCAGCACCCACTCATCCGCTGTGCGCTGGTCGGGAAACGCGCCGATGATTTCGCACAGCGTTCGTTTGCAGTGCATCGACAGGCCGTTGACCTCGACGCCTGCGGCCTTCATGCCCGCGCCCCCGGCAATCGCTTGCAGTTCCTGTTCCTTGGCGGCGGCCCAGGCGCTGTCGCGCCTCTCGCCTGCGTAGGCCTTGCCGGCGGCCAGCGAGTGGTTGGTGGCCTCGCGCGACTGGTCGGTTTGGGCCTGCTCGCGCGAGGCGATGATGCGCGCCACCGCCTGGCGCGCGGCAGGGGAACTGGGCGCGCCGTTGCCGGACCCCTGCGGGTAGGTGGCGGGTCCGGAGACCGGCGCCGCCATGGGGTTGGGCGCAGGGTTGGCGGCAGGTGGCGTCCCGATCGATCTGTCCTTCAGGAACAACGCTCCCACGATCACGGCGACGACGAGAAGGGCGCCGAGGGCAGGGACAGGCATGCGGGAACGCCGTGTAGGCTTCATCGGGAATCAATGGTCGGCAAAAAACGCCGGCATGGCCGGCGTGCTGATGTCAACGGGCCGATCAGGTGGCGTCGTCGAGATAGAAGCCCACATAGGTGTCGTTGATGGAAACGCCGGGCGGCAGCTGGCAACTCATGGCGACGTTCTGGTAAAGCAGCGGGTCGGAGGTCGAAGAGCGGCCGAAGAAGATATAACCGGTGGTTGGAGTGCCCGGCCGGCCATGGGGCAAAACGCCCACGCTTTGCGTCTCGTACACATTGTTGGACTCACCTTCCAGCCCCTGGACGCCGGTGCAGGTCACGGTGGCCATTCGCGCCGTCTCGTTGCTGAAGAAGGCCCCGAAGTATTCGACGATCCTGTTTTGCGGGTCGGTCTTGCTAGTGGTGAACGAACACGAAACCAGCGTGGGGACATCGCCATTGTTGATGATGCCGAGCGGGCGCTTGACCAGCTTTTCCTGGTTGCCCGAGGACCCCTGGCAGATCGCGGTGGCGGTGTTGGTGTTCTGGACGAGTTCGCTCGCGGCGTATGCGGGCGCTGCGGAGAGCGCGGCAACCATGCCGACGGCGGAGAAGAGGATTGAATGCTTCATGCGGTAACCCCTGTTTGGGCTTGGCGACATCGATTGATGGCCTAGATGTTGTACAGCACGAAGTGTGTTGGGGATGTTGACGCGTAGTGCACGCGGGCCACCTGAACAGATTCAGAAACCAGCAGGGAGGGATCGCTACGTTTTTGCGCCCGTAGACGTGCCGATACCCGGCACCGCCGGGCAATCGATGCTGGTCGCGGGGATGTCTACGGCCGTGCGGAAGATGGCGAAGGGTTCGATGACGGATGGCAGGCTCGCCAATCCGCAATCGGCGGGGGCGGCACTTCAACCAAACATCAAATTCACCCCAACCACCACGATCACCGTATACACCAGCGACAACGGCCCGCCCACGCGCCACAAATCCGCCGACGTGTAGTTACCCGGCCCGGTGATCATCGACATCACCGGATTGGACGCGGTCATGAAGTTGTTGGAGGCCGACAACGCCACGATCAATGCGAACGCAGTCGGGTTGCCGCCTGCGGCCAGTGCGAAGTTGATCGCCATCGGCACCATCACGATGGTGGCGCCGACGTGGCTGATCACCAGCGCGAACGCGGCGGTCAGCAGGCCCACTGCGATTTCCAGCGCCCACACCGGAATGCCGTCCGGCAAGCGCTCCAGCGTATTGCCCGCGACCCACGCGGCCGCGCCGCTGGAATCCATCGCCCAGCCGAGCGGGATCAAGCACGCCATCAGGAACACCGTCTTCCAGTTCATCGACTCGTAGGCTTCGTCCATGTTCACCACGCCCGCGACCAGCATGCCGGCCACGCCGGTCATCAATGCGATCGGCACCGGAATGCGCGAACTCAATGCCAGCAACATCGTGATCGCGAAGATCGTCATCGCGATCTTGAATTTGTGCGGGCGCTGCTCGCCTTTCGGGAAATCGGTGACGACGACGAAATCCTTGCTCGACGCTGCTTCGCCCAGGTCCGTCCAGATACTGTGCAGCACCAGCATGTCGCCTGCGCGCAACGGCAACTGGCGCACGTTGTCGCGCAGCACCTGCTTGTCGCGGTTGACCGCGAGCAGGCTGATGTTGTGTTGCTTGCGCAACTGCAGTTCGGCCGAATTCTTGCCGATGAACTTCGAGGTCGGCGGCACCACGGCTTCGGAAATACCCGCGCGGCTGGGATTGAACAGATCGCCGAATTCGCGCAATCGCGTTGACAGGCGCAGGAACTGGTTTTGTGCGAAATCAGTCACCTGTTCCTTCGGGCCCATCGCACCCAGCACATCGCCGACCCAGATGCGCGCATCGGCGGGTGGCGCCAATCGCGATTCGGCGCCGTTCTTCAACGCCAGCAGCAAGGGCGCGCCGCGCAGCGCTTCGGCCTCGCCCAGCGACATGCCGACCAGCGGACTGTCGGCGGTAACGGTTAATTCGAAGACATCGCCCTCGATGCCGTAGGCCTGCGCGAAATAACTCTCCGTGCGTGCGGGGGTCACGCTGCCATCGGTGTCGTCGCTCAGGCGCTTGTCGCCGAAGTAGCGAAAGTACAGCAACGATCCCGCCAGCAATGCCAGGCCGATCGGCAGCGGCGCGAACATCTTCAATGGTTCCAGGGTCGCTGCGCCCGAAGGCAGGTTGCCGTTGGCCGACACCATCAAGTCGTTGAGCAGGATCAGCGGCGAGTTGCCGACCATCGTCAGCGAGCCGCCCATGACGATCGCGGCCGCAATCGGCAGCAGCAGGCGCGACAATGACAGGCCGGTGCGAGACGACAGGCGCGAGGCGACCGGCAGGTACAACGCCATCACCGACGGGTTCTGCATGATCGAGGAGTTCAGGCCCGCCACCGCCGTGGTGAACAACAGCAGGCGCGTTTCCATGCCGTGCGCGCGGCGCAACAACCACGCGGCAAGCCGGTTCAATGCGCCGGTGCGCTCCAGACCCGCGCCGAGGATCATCGTGGAGATCACGCTGATCACCGCGCTGCCGGAGAAGCCGCCGAACAGGTCCTCAGGAGCGATCAGGCCAGTCAGGCCCAGCAACACCAGCACTACCAGCGCGACGACATCGGAACGGATGCGGTCGAACAGGAACAGCGCCATCGTCAAGCCGACCAGCCCGAGCACGAGCTTCATGTCGGCGGTGAGCGTCAGCGCGTTTTCCATGTGCTCGGGGCGTTCTCAGGTTCGGTGATAGAGCAGGTCGAACACGTCGTGGCCCAACTGCTGGCCGCGCGACTCGAAATGCGTTTGCGGCCGCCACGGCGGTCGCGCCACGTGCCCGCGTGCGCCGGCTGCATTCCGCAAGCCGGGTATCGCATCGAGCACGTCCCACATCTGCTCCGCATAGTCCCGCCAATCGGTGGCAAGGTGCAAGCGTCCATCGTGCGAGAGCTTGCGGACGAGCAACGCAGCAAAGTCCGGCTGGATCAGGCGCCGCTTGTTATGGCGCTTCTTGTGCCAGGGGTCTGGAAAGTAGATGCGCACCTCGTCCAGCGACGTATCGGCGATGTCATTCGTGAGCACTTCGACCGCATCGTGGTGGTAGACGCGCACGTGATCGCTGCCATCTTCGGCCAATCCGTTCAAAAGTCGGCCAACACCGGGCGCGTGTACCTCGATGCCGATGTAGTCGCGTTGCCGGTCGTTGGCCGCGGCGAAACGCAGCGCTTCACCGTTGCCGGTGCCGATTTCCAGCACGCGCCTTGCATGGCGGCCGAAAACGGCATCGAAGTCCCGTAACGCGCCGGTGTAATCGAGACCAAAGCGCGGCCACAGCGCATCGAACGCACGCTGCTGCGCGAGCGTGAAGCGGCCTTGGCGCAGTACGAAGCTGCGTACCTTGCGGTGGCCTTCTTCGATGGTGAAAGGCTTGGCCGGGGCCTTGGCGCCGTCGCTGGAGAACGGGTTGGTCATCGTAGGGCTGGTCTTGACCCACCGGATCCCTGTCGGTGGCGGGTCAAGACCCGCCCTACGGGCGACACGGACGCTTCGGCGAGCATCAGCCGATCAGGCCATCGACCGGCGACGATGCGCTGGCGTAGCGCTTGCGCGGAATGCGGCCCGCGCGGAATGCGGCGCGGCCGGCTTCGACGGCGAGCTTCATCGCATGCGCCATCAGCACCGGGTTCCTTGCGCCGGCGATCGCGGTGTTCATCAGCACGCCGTCGCAACCCAGTTCCATCGCGATGGCCGCGTCCGATGCCGTGCCGACGCCGGCATCGACGATGATCGGCACCTTGGCGTTCTCGACGATTTCCAGCAGGTTGTATTTGTTCTGGATGCCCAGGCCCGAACCGATCGGCGCGGCCAATGGCATCACTGCGACGCAGCCGATTTCTTCCAGCTGCCGGGCCAGGATCGGGTCGTCGCTGGTGTAGACCATCACCTCGAAGCCGTCGGCGACCAGGATTTCGGCGGCCTTGAGCGTCTGCACCACATCGGGGAACAACGTGCGCTGGTCGCCGAGCACTTCGAGCTTGATCAGCGCATGGCCGTCGAGCAATTCGCGCGCGAGCCGGCAGGTGCGCACGGCGTCTTCGGCGGTGTAGCAACCGGCGGTGTTGGGGAGGATGGTGTAGCGATCGGGCGGCAGGATGTCGAGCAGGTTCGGCTCGCCGGGGTTCTGGCCGATGTTCGTGCGGCGGATCGCGACGGTGACGATCTGCGCGCCGGCCGCGTCGGTCGCTGCGCGGGTTTCGTCGAGGTCCTTGAACTTGCCGGTCCCGGTCTGCAGGCGTGAGCGGTAAGGTTTGCCGGCGATGAC
>JAJAYW010000055.1 GCA_026786005.1 Lysobacter sp.
GATATGTTAAAAAGACACACCAATAACCGCGTGCCTATTCGCGGGGTGTGGCCGGAAGAATTCTGCAGCCCCTTCCAGCACCGCCGCCCGCGGGGGGGCGGCGGCGCGGCATGAGGTCGCTACATGAACTTCGCCGCATGAACTTTCCCGCATGAACTTTCCCGCATGAACTTCGCCGCATGAACTTCGCCGCATGAACTTCGCCGCATGAACATGGTGGCTTCCGCATGAATTTCGTCGTCGCCATTCCCGCGCGTCACGACGCGTCGCGCTTGCCCGGCAAGCCCTTGCGCCTGCTTGGTGGTGAGCCATTGATCTTGCATGTCGCGCGCCGGGCGCTGGCGGCGGGCGCGCGTGAGGTCTGGGTCGCGGCCGACGATGCACGCATCATCGATGCGCTGGCCGGTAGCGGCGTGCGGACAACGCTGACCGCTTCCACGCACGCGTCGGGCACCGACCGGCTCGCGGAATGCGCCGCCATTGCCGGATGGTCGGACGATACCGTCGTGGTCAACCTGCAAGGCGATGAGCCGTTCGCGCCCGCGGCGGGTATCCGCGCGGTTGCGGCGCGCCTGCTGGCGGCCAACAGCGAAATGGCGACGCTGGCGACACCGATCGAAGAAGCCGCGACGGTGTTCGATCCCAACACCGTCAAGCTGGTGCGCGATGCCAGCGGCCATGCCCTGTATTTCAGTCGTGCGCCGATTCCATGGGCGCGTGATGCGTTCTCCAGCGAATCCAAACGCATGCCCGCAACCGGCGAATGGCTGCGGCACATCGGCATCTACGCCTATCGCGCCGGATTCCTGCGTCGCTTCACGACGATGCCGCGAGGACAGCTGGAACAGATGGAATCGCTGGAGCAGTTGCGTGCGCTCGAGGCGGGCGTGCGGATTGCGGTCGAGCTGACACCGGAGCCATTTCCACCCGGCATCGACACGCCCGAGGATCTTGCACGCGCGCAGGCACATCTTGCCCAGGCACATCTGGTGGCGCAGCGATGAAGGTGTTGATCGTGTGCCTGGGCAACATCTGCAGGTCGCCCATGGCCGAGGGCTGGCTGCGTGCGCGGATCGCCAGTGAACCGGCGTTGCGGGACGAGATCTCCGTGGATTCCGCAGGACTTGGCGATTGGCACGTCGGGCAGCCACCCGATCTGCGTGCGATCCACACCGCCGCGACACACGGCGTCGATATTTCCGGGCAGCGCGCCCGGATGCTTGCACCGCAGGATTTCCAGGACTTCGACCTGATCCTGTGTGCCGACGATTCCACGCTACAGCAGACACTGACGCAAAGGCCTCCCGGATCGACGGCATCGATCGCGCGACTGCTGGAATGGGCCGGCCTGCCTGAGTCGCACGACCTGGACGACCCCTACACTGGAGACCATGCGGATTTCGAACGTGCCTGGGTGCGTGTCGATGCCGCGGGTGAGCGAATCGTGCACAGGTTGCGTGAGACCCTTGGCGCATAATCGCGATTGGGGCACGGCAGACATCATCCGTAGAGTATTTTCCATCGCAACAGAACCCGGCAACCCTTCCACTCATGCCGTCGATCGCACCTGAGCTTTCCCATCGCCTGACTTGGCCAAACCTTCCGCAAAAGTTGCGGCTGGCAGAGTTGCGCGGCAAACCGGTCGTACTCCTGTTCGGTTGCGCAAGTTCCGCATGGACCCGGCAACGCCTGGACGACCTCTCGCAGCTGCAGCGACGCTTCGGCACACGCCTGCAGGTGGCTGCAATCCTGGTGCCGCGCTTCGATTTCGAGCGCGATCCGCGCAGCATCGAGCAACTGCAGATCGAGCAGTCGCTGTCGTTTCCCATCGGGCTGGATGCCGAGTGGACCGTCTGGCAGCAGTACGGGATCGGCGCATGGCCGACGATCCTGATACTCGATCGGCAGGGACGCATCCAGCATCATGTGGTCGGTGACGGTCCCATCGGCACGCTTGAGGAACGGGTGCAAGCGATGATCGGCGTCGGCCAGGACGCGACCGATCCCGACGAGCCCGCGGCCCTGCAGACCGATGCCCCGATGCCGAAGACGCCACTGTGCTTTCCCACCGCGCTGGCCGTGAGCGACACCTGCTTGTATGTCGCCGACAGCGGCCACCACCGCATCCTGGAATGCAATCACGCCGGCAACGTGTTGCGGCAGTTCGGCACCGGGCGGGCAGGGCTGCTCGATGGTCCCGATGCCGTCGCTGCATTCCAGAAACCGCAGGGATTGGCCTTGCAGCGCGATGCGTTGTTTGTTGCGGATACTGGCAACCACGCGCTGCGCCGCATTGACCTGCGCAGCGGTGATACCGAAACCATCCTCGGCAATGGTCGGCGCGGGGTCGAACAGAATGGAGCGGCTGCGGGCGATGGCATTGCGCTGCTCGACCAGCCTTGCGGCATCCAGGCATCGCTCAACCGCTTGTACATCGCGATGGCCGGCGAGAACTGCATCTGCAGCTACGATCTGGTGAGCAGGTCGCTGCAACCGGTGGCGGGTTCGGGAAATCTCTCGGTCAGTGACGGCCACGGTGTTGTCGCGTCGTTCGCCCAGCCCACTGCGCTTGCGCTGCGACAGGACGTTCTCTACGCCTGCGATGCGGCCGGTTCGGCGCTGCGTGCGGTGTATTTGCGCGACGGCCGCGTACAGACCTTGCTCGGCGAGAGCACGTTCGAGTTCGGGCGCATCGATGGTCCACGCCATGAGGCGCGGGTGCAGTATCCCTGTGCGATCGCACTCGACCCCAGGGAGCCCGTGTTGTGGATCCTGGACACAGGCAACGATCGCCTTTGCTGTTTGCGGCTCGGCGGCGGCGTGCTTTCCACGTATGCGTTGCCGCAACCCCTGCACAGCCCGGCCGGACTGGCGTGCAGCGAGAATGCGGTGTGGATAGCGGACACCGGCGCGCATGCGGTGTTGCGGCTCGATACCCGCGACGGAACGCTGCGACCTGTTCCCGTCGGCGAATGACTACGCAAAAGATTCCCGATTTCGACGGCAAGACCTACGCGCGCGGATTGACCACCGCCCCGGGCGTCTATCGCATGTACGCCAGCGACGACACGTTGTTGTATGTCGGCAAGGCCGCGTCGCTGAAAAAACGCGTGGCCAACTATTTCACCAAGGCCCTCAGCCATCGCACGGCGACGATGGTGGCGCAGATCGCGCGCATGGAAATCATCGTCACCCGCACGGCAGTCGAGGCGCTGCTGCTGGAAAACGAGCTGATCAAGACCTTGAAGCCGCGCTTCAACGTCTCGCTCCGCGACGACAAGAGTTATCCGTACGTGCTGTTGACCGACGAGCAATGGCCGCGCATCTCATTCCATCGCGGTCCGCGCGCCGTGCAGGGCCGCTATTTCGGTCCGTATCCAGGCGCGGCCTCGGTCCGCGATACCCTTAACCTGATGCACAAGCTGTTCAAGTTGCGCAGTTGCGAAGACAGCGTGTTCCGCAACCGGTCACGGCCCTGCCTGCAGCACCAGATCGGCCGCTGCAGCGCGCCTTGTGTCGGTTTGGTTGACGCGGGCGACTATGCGGATGCGGTCCACCGCGCGGGCTTGTTCCTGGACGGACGTAGCGACGAGTTGACGCTTGAACTGAGTGAAGCCATGGAGGCGGCAAGCGCAGGCCTGGACTTCGAGGAAGCGGCGCGCCTGCGCGACCTGGTCATGTCGATCCGCAAGCAGCAGCAGCGGCAGTATGTTGATGGCAGCGCGGCCGATCTCGATGTGCTGGCCTGTGCGGTGCAAGGCGGCGTGGCCTGCGTATTGCTGCTGGCGTTCCGTGACGGCCGCAACCTCGGCACGCGTGCGTTTTTCCCCAAGACCAATGGCGCCGACAATCCGGCCGAGATTCTCTCGGCATTCGTCTCGCAGTACTACGCCGAACAATCGCCGCCGCGCGAGATCGTGCTGGATCGCGAAATTCCCGAGCAACAATTGATCGAGGAAGCGTTGAGCGCCGCCGGCGGCCGCCGCATCCACATCAAGGCCAGCGTGCGCGGCGAGCGCGCTGGTTACCTGGACCTGGCCCGGCGCAACGCCGAGATCGCATTGGCCACCGAGGTATCCAGTCACGCCGCCCAACAAGCCCGGCTGGAAGCGCTGCGCGAGTTGCTGGACATGGCCGAGCCGCCGCAACGCATCGAATGCTTCGACATCAGCCACACCATGGGCGAAGCGACCGTCGCCTCCTGCGTGGTGTTCAATCCCGATGGGCCGCTGCGCAGCCAGTACCGCCGCTACAACATCAGCGGCATCGCGCCCGGCGATGACTATGCCGCCATGCGACAGGCGCTGGAACGCCGTTTCCGCCGCGCGATGGAGGAAGGCGGCGTGCTGCCCGACCTGCTGTTGATCGACGGCGGCGCCGGGCAGCTGACCCAGGCCCGTTCGGTTCTGGCGGAACTGGGCGTCAACGACCTGCTGCTGGTCGGCGTCGCCAAGGGCGAGGGGCGACGCGCCGGACACGAGACGCTGGTGCTGCCCGGTGGCCGCGAACTGCATCCAGGCCCCGATTCACGCGGCCTGCAACTGATCCAGCAGGTCCGCGACGAGGCCCATCGTTTCGCCATCACCGGACACCGCGGCCGCCGGCAGAAAGCACGCAGCAGCAGCCGGCTGGAAGATATTCCGGGGATCGGCCCGCGCCGACGCGCTAACCTGTTGAAGCATTTCGGCGGGTTGGCCGGATTGAAGGCGGCAGGGGCGGAGGAAATTGCCCGTGTCGAAGGCATCAACGCCGCATTGGCCGAGCGCATCTACGCGACACTGCACGGACTGCAGGGTCCAGGCAAAGTGGAGTAGGGATGAAGTTGACCGTACCGACCATGCTGACCCTGGCGCGGATCCTGCTGATCCCGGTGCTGGTGCTGGTTTTCTATCTACCCTACCAGTGGACCAATTTCGCGTCGGCCGCGGTGTTCGGCTTCGCCGCACTGACCGATTGGCTGGATGGCTGGATCGCGCGCCGCTTCCATCAATATTCGGCCTTCGGTGCATTCCTCGATCCGGTGGCCGACAAATTGATGGTCGCCGTGGCGCTGTTCCTGATCGTGCAGGGCCATCCAACGCCGTGGATGGCGTTCTGGGCAGCGGTCATCGTCGGTCGGGAGATCGCCGTTTCGGCGTTGCGCGAATGGATGGCCCTGGTCGGGCAACGGGCCACGGTGAAAGTGGCGGCCATCGGCAAAATCAAGACCATCGTGCAGATGGTCGCGCTGCTGTTCCTGTTGTATTCGGTGACGCCCGAAAAACCGCAGCGCCCTCCCGCATGGATGGGCGAGCCGATTTTCCAGATCGGCGACTGGTTGCTGGCAGTCGCGGCGCTGTTGACGCTGTGGTCCGGATACGAGTATTTGCGCGCCGCCTGGCCGCACTTCAAGGAAGGCGAACAGCGGTCCGTGGTTGACACTCCCGCTTCCGACAGTAAAATTACCGGTTCCACGCGGGAATAGCTCAGTTGGTAGAGCGCAACCTTGCCAAGGTTGAGGTCGCGAGTTCGAGTCTCGTTTCCCGCTCCAGATTCAGCAAGCCCCGGTTCGCCGGGGTTTTGTTTTTGAGCTTGACTGCAACAAGTATTACCGCAACAACAAGTCACCGGCCTGGTGGCAGAGTGGTCATGTAGCGGCCTGCAAAGCCGCGTACGCCGGTTCGATTCCGACCCAGGCCTCCAATCCACAACGCCCGCTCCGTGCGGGCGTTGTCGTTACTGACGTTTTGAATGGCCGGTCCCGGATTGGCTGCATTTAGACTGGATGTTTCCATCCGCACGCAAGTCCGGCACGCTAGCGACAAGCCCGGGTGGCGAAACTGGTATACGCAAGGGACTTAAAATCCCTCGGCCGCAAGGCCATGCGGGTTCGACCCCCGCCCCGGGCACCAAAGACGATCGCAGGGTCTGCAACCGCATCTGTCAGCGCGTGCCAGGAAAATTACTCAGCGCAAGGTTCGTCATCGCCGCCAACATCGATGAGGCTATTTGCTCCGTCGATCAGGCTTTTCGCCACGGCGATGAGGTTATTTGGTTTGTCGACGAGGCCCTTTGCTTCAGCGATAAAGGTATTTGCTGCATCGATGAAGCTATTTGCTGCATCGATGAGGCTATTTGCTGCATCGATGAGGCTATTTGCTATATCGATGAGGCTTTTGCTTCATCGACGAGACTTTTTCCTTCAGCGAAGAAGGTATTTTCTGCATCGATGAGGCTTTTTGCTTAATCGATCAGGCTATTTGCTCCATCGATGGGGCTTTTTGCCGCAACGCTGGGGCTTTGCATCTCATCGGCCGGGTTGTTTGCGGCCAGTCTTCATCCGGCTTCAGGGCGGCCGCTCCCAGAGAGGCGGTCACTGGGCCGGCCGGGCCGCACAGTTCCACAGCGATCTTGCTCCACAGATTCGAGGTGGCGCGTTGCAGCCCCGCGACGTTCGTCCCAGGCAACAGCAGCACGAATTCTTCACCGCCGAAGCGGAACAGCCGATCCACTTTGCGGGTGGATTGCTGGATCAGATCCGCGAAGGCAATCAACACCCGGTCACCGGCATCATGTCCGTACTGGTCATTGATGCGCTTGAAGTGATCCAGATCCAGCATCCCCAAGCCAAAGCCCAAGCGGCTACGCTTGCAGGTCTCGACGGCTATCTGTAGTTCCTTTTCCCATCGCCCGTCGATTGCCGGCCCCGGTCAGGGGATCGCGTGTGGCGAGCGTTTCAAGCTGGACACGCTGGCTCTCGGTTCGTGCGGCGAAGATGAAAGCAAAGAGGCTCACCAGCGACGCGGTAAAGACGAAAGAGATCATCTGCGGAGTGTCATCGAACGCCTTGCCATGCATGGCCAGGGCAGCCAACGCCACCGCCGTGAAAACGGCAGCCTGGCGGCGGCCCACCAGGAAAAAGTTGGCCAGAAATACCGCGTACATCCAATACAGCCCAACCACTCCGAGCATCGCTGCTCCCGCTCCGGCCGTATTGACTACAACCAGAAACATTCCCGCTCGTCGAGTGTCGCCGGTGCGCCAGGCGTACGCCACAGCTGCTGTAACGCACATCGCCAAGGCGGTATCAATGACGCCGACGATAAGCTCGCCAGTAAGGAATCGATAAGCAGCAAAGGGCAGGACCCCGACGGCCCCGCAGGCGCCGAACAGGGTGAGGATGCTGAGCTGGAAGTCTGTGCGCAATCGATACCACATAAATCAGCCTTCCCAGTGAGCCAGCCCGGCCTGCCTGAACATCGCATGGACCGGCCAATCAGCACGCACAACGCAGCTCACTGCAAGTCCTCGTCAAACGGCGCCAAGAGATTGCCTGACTGAGATGCGCAAAGCGATCCGGCACGATGGTTTGCTGCCGGAACCATCCAACAGCCAGTCGCTGAATTCTCCGATTCGACGTCGCATGAACTGCCTCATGCGCAACTGACGCTGTCGACTCACACTGCGTCGTCGATGATTTGGCGGGTCGTGTCCTCCACGCCTTGCGCAAGTTCCTGCAGGTCCACGGACGATGAGATCAGGCCGAGCAGCGTGGACGGCGGAATCATGCCGATGAACGTCTTGCCTGCCTCCTCGTAGATCGAGATCCGGCAGGGCAGGGCCATGTTGATCGCCATGTTCATGTGCAGCACTTCGCAGGCCTGCTTCGGATTGCAGACTTCCAGCACCCGGCACTCATTGGGCAGGTCGAAACCTTTTTCCTTCAAAGTCTGCTTGAAGTCGTAATGGTGGAGCAGGCCGAAACCGTGCTGCTTGATTGAAGCCTCCAGATCCTGGAAGGCCTGATCGACGGATTTTTGTGTTTGCTTGATGTAGAGCATGTGTGTTCCTGCAGTGGGTGAATGAAGCGTCGTAGTAAACGTGCCTGCGTGTCTGTCAGCGGCTCGCGGGAGCGGTCATCCAGCCCCACTTTGCAAAGATCGCTGCACCCTTTGGCGAGGCAAGGAAATCAGCGAAGGCCTGCGCGTGCGGTTGGCTCCGGCCACGCCGGGTCAACGCCACGCCGGCATCACGATAGATGCGGTATTCCGGCTCGATTTCGACGAGATCGGCAAGCTTTGGGTTGGCGACCTGCCAGATGTTCCAGATCAGCCAGGCATCGATCGAAGAATCGGCTTCCCACGCTTTTTTTGCCTCTCCACTATTGCCTGCGAACTTGACGATGTTGGCGCGCATGGCGCGCACGCTGCGGATGTCGCCCAGACGTCCGGCCACATCCTCCCAGAGCCCGCCCTGTCCGGAGCCCTGCACGACCATGATCCGTCGCCCCGGTGAAAGGAGGTCGTGGACCCCCTTGATGTGCCTGGGGTTGCCGGGCCGCACCAGGATCGCCGACGGCCGCAGGTACAGCGGTCTTACCGAGGCCGGATCGAGATCGGGGAACGCGGTCAGGAAGTCGGTCATCATCGATTCCGAGCCGCTGAAGATCACGTCTGCATCCTTGCTCGCCTTCTCCTTCCATTCCGGAGTGGGGCCGGCAGTGACTTCGACCTTGATCTTGTGGGCTTTGGAAAACGCTTGGGCGGCCTCCTTCATTGCTGGCGCCGGGCCGCCGGGCCCATAGACATGCAGCGTCCCGGCCATCGCAGAAGAGGCCGACAGCAGCATCATCAATACCAGTGTGTAGCGCATCGTAAAGATCTCCTCGGGGATTGTTTTGCAGGCTGTCAGCGAGTTTCGGTTTCGTTCGTGACGAGCGCTCGAAGCGCCGGCGTCAGGGAATCAACCCGTAGCCCGCCGCTTGCAGGTCGACCAGCTTGGTCATGGCCGACAGCGACACCCGGGCGTCGTCGTGCACGTCAGCGACCGCATGGCCCTGATGGCTGAGCGATTGGCCACAGACGAAGATCTCGACACCGGCGCGATGCAACTGCGCGATCAATGCGGCATCCGGATTGGGCTTGCCGAACCGCCGGCGATGGCTGGCGTCGCTGAGCACCAGTGGGGTGGCCTTGCCGTGCACGACGATCGCGACCTTGACGTTGGCGGGCGGAACCTTCGCCAGCGCATAGAGATTCACCGCGCGCGCCGCTGCTTCGAGATGGCGGTTGGTTCCGGTTGCAGTCGTTTCGGCGGAGGTCGCATCGATCAGCAATCGATGGAGGACATTCGTCGCCGGCATGTCCACACCGGCGGGTAGCGCATACACGCCGCCAGCCCCTTCGATGCGGGGGAACTGCTGCGTGCCAACCGGCTTGGGAACGGACGCCTTGGTGGCAGTCGCCGATGCCGACAGCCGCTCGCGCACCGCGGGCTCCAGAGCCTTCAATCCCCAGCGACGGCCTTCTTCCAGCGCCGCGTCGACCGATTGGCCCTGGATCCAGACGGCGCGCAACGCCGCCATCGCGCCGACGCGGTTGCTGCTGCTGCAGTGGACCAGCGTAGGCGCGGTGCCGACTTCGGTGATCAGGCGGTCGAAGCGGGCGACATTGTCAGTGGTCAGATCCTCTGCACCGCGGATCGGCAGGTTTTCGTATCGCATGCCGGCGCTGCGGACGGCGGCGGCCTCGTCGAAATCCGGGGTCTCGCTGTCGACCGTCAGGTCGATCACATGGCGGACCCCGGCTTTGGCGATGACCGGAATGTCGCTGGCCTGCAGTCGGCCGGCGGTGGCGAGATTGGGGGCGGGATTGGCGAGATTGGGCAGCGCCGCCAAGGCCTTGGTATCCAGTCTGTCGGCCGCCCACAATGGCGTGGCGACGATCAGAAGTGACAACAGCAATGCGCGAACCATGGCGAGCTCCTTGGAGTTAGTTAGCAATCAGACGCGCGCAACGGCGTGATGGATCAAGGCGCCGGCCACCATCGCCGGCACGAACCACAGTGCTTCCCGCGACAACACGCCCAGCCCGGCGAGTGCAGGCCCCGGGCAATAGCCGGCGATGCCCCAGCCGATACCGAACAGTGCGGCCCCGCCGAGCAGTTGGCGGTCCACGCCGCGCAACTGCGAGATCTGGAAGGTATCGGAAAACACCGGCGCCGGCCGGCGCAACACGAACCGGAACGCGATGGCGGTGACCGCGATGGCGCCACCCAGCACCAACAGCAGCGCCGGATCGAAGTCGCCGAAGATGTCGAGGAAGCCAAGCACACGCTGTGGATCGGTCATCCCGGACATCGCCAGGCCCACGCCGAACAGCACGCCGGCGATCAGCGCCGCCCACAGAAAACGCGTCATGGTCAGTTCCACACGTGACGAATGAGAAAGGTGGTGGCAATCGCCGTGGCCATGAAGGTCAGCACGGCGGCCAGCGAGCGCAACGAAAGCCGGCCCAGACCGCAGACCCCATGACCGCTGGTGCAGCCATTGCCCATCCGTGTGCCGAAGCCCACCAGCAGGCCGGCAACCAATAGCGCGGGCACGGGGAAACCGGCCCGTGGCGCATACGCGCCCGGCACCAGTGACAGATAGATCCCTCCCCCGGCAACCAAGCCGAGCAGGAACAGCGCCCTCCAAGCGACGTCGCCGTGCTTGGGCAGCAGCACGCCATTGACCATGCCGCTGACGCCGGCGATGCGTCCGTTGAAGGCAAGCAGGACCGTGGCGGCTACGCCGATCAACATGCCGCCCGCCAGCGCGGTCATCCAGCCGCTCATGCGTCGTGCCCGATCTGGTTCAACGGCAGGCGCAGGTAGCTGATGCCGTTGCCATCCGGTGGCGGCAACCGCCCGCCGCGGATGTTCACCTGCAGGGCGGGAAGGATCAGTTTGGGTTCGGGCAGGGAGGCATCGCGCTCGTTACGCATGCGGACGAAGTCGGCCTCCGAGACACCGTCTCGCACATGCACGTTGCTGGTTTGCTGCGCAGCGACCGACGTCTGCGCAGCCGGCTCGCGGTCGCCGGGCGGATAGTCGTGACACAGGAAGATCCGCGTGTCCGCGGGCAACCCGAAGATCTTGTGGATCGAGTCGTAGAGCTTGTGCGCATCGCCGCCAGGGAAATCGCAACGCGCCGTGCCCGTGTCGGGCGCAAACATGGTGTCGCCAATGAAAGCGGCATCGCCGATCACATAGGTCAGGCTGTCGTCGGTGTGGCCAGGTGTCGCCAATGTGTGGCCGGTCAGTCCCCCAATCGTGAAGGTTTCGCCCTCGTTGAACAGATGATCGAACTGGCTGCCGTCGGCCACGAAATCCGGGTCGAGATTGAACAGCTGCTTGAAGCGTTCCTGCACGGTGATGATGCCGCGCCCGATCGCCAGCTTCGCGCCAAGCTGGTCGCGCAAGTAGCCGCCGGCGCTCAGGTGATCGGCGTGGGCATGCGTCTCCAGGATCCAGTCGACCTTCAGGTCGTGCTTGCGCACGAACGCCAGCAGGCGGTCCGCCAACGCGGTATCTGTTCGCGCGGAGGGGCTGTCGTAGTCGAGCACCGGATCGATGATCGCCGCATGCCCGCCCGGCGCGTCATACACGACGTAGCTGAAGGTCGACGTCAGTGGATCGCGGAAGGATTCGACTTGGGGGTTCATCACGAGCCTCTTGCATTACATTCAAGTTATAGCTAAATTAGCATTTACTAATATTAATGTCAACCATGACTACCAAACCTGCCCGTACCAGAGGTGTTGCAAAATCGAAGCCGGCTAAAGCGCTCTTGCGCGAGCTACCCGATGCCGCGGAGATGGCCACGCATGCTGTCGCTGCCGCCGAACTTCTCAAGGCGCTGGCGCATCCCGCGCGCCTGATGGTGATGTGCCGGTTGGTTGACGGCGAGGCATCGGTGGGCGAGCTGCAGCAGCAGGTTGGCCTGAGCATGTCCGCGCTGTCGCAGCATCTGGCGGTGTTGCGCGAACTTGCGCTGGTGACCACACGCCGCCAGTCGCAGACGATCTTCTACTCGCTGGCGGACGGACCTGCGCTGGGTGTCATGCAGGCCCTGTACGAAGCCTACTGCGCGCCCAAGGCATGAAGGCATCGGGCGGTACCGGGGACGGGGAGGTAACCGACGGCGCTCGATGGGGACGGCGGAATCTCTCCCGCCTCGAGCGCTGGGTACCGGCAGTGCAGTGGGCACGCAGCTATGACCGCGGCGTGTTGAGCAACGACCTCGTAGCAGCGTTGATCGTCACCATCATGCTGATTCCGCAGAGCCTCGCCTACGCGATGCTGGCCGGGTTGCCCCCGTATGTCGGCCTCTACGCGAGCATTCTGCCGCTGTGCGTGTATGCCCTGTTCGGGACCAGCCGCACGCTCTCGGTCGGACCGGTCGCGGTGGTGTCGCTGATGACCGCCGCGGCCGTCAGCCAGGTCGCCGCGCCGGGTTCGCCCGAATATCTCGCGGCCGCCTTGCTGCTGGCGTTGTTGTCGGGCCTGGTCCTGGTCGCCATGGCAGCCCTGCGCCTTGGATTTCTGGCGAACTTCCTCAGCCATCCTGTGATCTCCGGCTTCATCAGTGCCTCCGGTCTGCTGATCGCCGCGAGCCAGCTCAAGCACATCCTCGGAGTCACCGCTGGAGGCGACACACTTCCGGAAATGCTGCGACAGCTGGGCGAGGCCATTGGTCGCGTCAATGTTCCGACACTGTTGATTGGCGTGTCCGCCACCGCGTTCCTTTTCTGGGTCCGGCGCGGGCTGAAACCACTGCTGTGCCGATTCGGAGTCCGCTCACGCACTGCTGAAATCATTGCCAAGGCAGGTCCCGTCGCGGCCATCGTGCTCTCGACCTCGGCCGTGGCCCTGATGGATCTCGCATCGCGCGGCGTGAAAGTTGTCGGGTCCATTCCGGGCGGCTTCCCGCCGCTGACCTTTCCGCCTTTCGATGGCGCCCTCTGGCTTGCGCTACTGCCGCCCGCCGTGCTGATCAGCTTGGTGGGCTTCGTCGAATCGATCTCCGTGGCGC
>JAJAYW010000056.1 GCA_026786005.1 Lysobacter sp.
CGGTAGAGCCTCATCGCGCCCAGGTGCGCTCCTACAAAAGCGAAGCCCCCGTGGGATACGGACGGGACAGCGCTTGATGGCCAGCAGCAACACGCCTCCGGTCATCAACACGATCCCCATCCATTCGCGCAGGTTGAGCCACTCATGCAGGAACACGACGGCGAACATCGCGACCAGCAGCAGGCTCAGCTTGTCGACCGCGGCCACCTTCGATGCATCACCGATCTTCAGTGCGCGGAAATAGCAGATCCACGATGCGCCGGTCGCCAATGCGGATGCCAGCAACCAGCCCCAGGTGGCCGGCTCAATGTCGGCGGGCTGCGCCATTTTCTGGCGGCTGCGACGAACAGCGCGAGTAATACCAAAATGAAACCGGTGCGCAGCAACGTGGCGAAGTCCGCATCGATATCCTGCAATCCCGACTTGGCGAATACGGCCGTCAACGCCGCGAATACTGCCGAGAGTGCGGCCCAGAACATCCAGTGCGTCGTTGCGGTCATGTGCTGCTCCCCATGCGAGGTGATGCCATGCGGTTATCAGAGGATTACCAGAGGATTACCAGAGATACGGAATCAATCGTCGTGTGTCGCGAGCGTAGGCCGGATAACACTTCGGAAACGCGGCCACCAGCATTGTTTCCTCGATGCGGATGCGCCACAGGAAGGCGGCCGTGATCGGCACGATGACAATCAATGCCGCGATTGCATTGCCGAGGGCGATGCCAAAACCGAGCACCGTCAGCAATGCACCTGTGTAGGAGGGATGACGCAGCAAGCGATATGGACCACTGCGGATCAACTCCTGGCCGGGCTGGATGGCGATGTCGACCGTGAAAAACCGCGCCAGCGTCCGCACCGCCCACCCGCGCAGCTGCAGGCCGGCGAACGTCATTCCGAGCCATAACAATGGTGCGTTCCTGATCGCGAGCTGGCCATCGTCGTGGAAGGCAAGCCAGAAGCCGAGGGAAAGACTGATCGAGATAGTGACGATCAACAGGGTGAGCGTGCCGCGATCACGGGTCCTGGAGTGATCGCCGGAACGACGCGGCCCGATCCACACCTGGCTGATCGCCCAGACGATGCAAAGTGCATTGAACAAGATTGCTGGTTTCACCGGACCACCGATACAACGCATGGACCATGCACGCGTATTTGAGTCTGAACCCCTTTCATTGATGTTGGCTTGCCCAAGCGCGACTGTTGGTGTGCTGTGCGGTTTCGACAGCGAGGTTGATCAGTTTTTGAATCAACAGCGCTCTTCGACGGGCTCAGGATGAGCGGTTTTGGGTGAGTCACGAAAACCCCCACAACCCGGAGGGCGGCGTGCATGGATGCACGTCGTTTTCCGACCGAGGCAGGATGCCGAGCCGGAAAATCCCCGTAGCAATCAGGCGGCCGGCCGTGCTCCACCTCGGGGAAAGCCTTTTCTTTTGGTGACTTTTCTTGACTCGCGCAAGCGCTCGCCCTTCGGGCCAGCTTCGCTGTTCGCGTGCTGCGCACGCAGTGGGCTCATCAAAGAAAAGTTACGCGCGCGCAGCGCGAAAACTCTTCAACAGCGAAACTGTTCAGCTTCAAGCCGCCGGGGATGAGCGGAAGTCGCAAAACGTGACGAAATCTAGAGCCCGGGAAGAGAAGGCCCATGGATCGATCAGGATTTTTTTGCGACTTTCTTTGCAGTCGGCTTCGCAGCCTTCTTGGCGGCCGGTTCTTCTTCGGGAGATTTGGTTTCAGCAGGCTTGCGCTTGCGACCAGTCGCCGTCTTCCCGCGCGTGCGCGACGCCGTCGCGCGATGTTTCTTCAGCATGTCCTCGGCCAGCACTACATCCTCGGAAAAAATGCCGGCGGCCTTGGCGATGGCGATCCGCGCCTCGGCCTTGCTTTCGTTGGGATTGGCCAGCAGCAGTTCGCGAATCGCCTCGCGCAGCGCGGCCTCGGCGTTGCGTTTCAGGCGCAGGTGGTCGCCCTGGCGGAACAGGCCCATCAGGGCATCGACAACGGGTTTGATCAGTGCGGCTTCGATGGCCATGGTGCTTCCCCTCTCAGGAATGCATTGTGCCGCCGAAGGTTCTCACACGCCGCGACTTCGCTTTTGTGGGAGGAGTCTCAGCCCCGACGCTGACAGATTGCAGGTCTCGGGGCTTAAGCCCCTCCTACAAAAGCCACCGCCAGTTACAGACGCGCTGTCTATTTGGCCTTGATCGCCATCGCCGGCAATCCGTTGCTGCCGAGCTTGGCCTTGGCCTCGGCGAGTTCAGAGGCGGTGCCGTACGGGCCCATGCGCACGCGGTACATGGTCTTGCCGTTGATGTTGGCCGACTCGACGCGTGCGCCGAGGCCGAGCAGTGCGATCTTGGCCTTGAGCTCTTCCGCATCGCCCGACGCGCCGAATGCGCCGGCTTGCAGGATGTAGCGTGCTGCTGTCGTTGCGCTGGCCGCCGGGGTCGTCGTTGTCGTCGCGGGCAGTGTCGATGCGCTGGACGTGGGCGTCGTCTCGGTGGCGACCGGTGGCGGCAATGAGGAACCGGACGGGGCCGCACCCACTGCCTGCCCTGCTTGCTGTTGCGCTTGCTGTTCGCGTTGCAGGCGCGTCTGCCGCTCGCGCTCCTCGCGCGCGGTGGCCGCGAGTTGCGCATCGGTCATCGCGACTTCTTCGCCAGGCAGCACGGTGTAGAAATCGAAGTCGGGTTCTTTCGGTGGTGTTTCGGTCGTCGCAACGGGTCTGGGCGCGTCGTCACCTTCCGGCACCAGCATCTCGTCTTCCTCGGTGACCGTGCCGCCGGCCGGCCGCGCATCGGGATTCGGGCGCGGACGGAAGAAGCCATCGCCATCGGACTTCAGGAATTTCGGCGCCGCCAGCAGCAAGCCGATGCCGAGCAACAAGCCCAGGATCAACCATGCCCAACCAGGCAGACCGCTGTTGTTGCCGCCATTGCGTCGCGCTTGCGACTTGCCGCGTCGTGCCGCCATCTACATCGTCTCCGGAGCGCTTACGCCCAACACATCCAGTCCATTCTTCAACACCTGGCCCGTCGCCACACTTAACGCCAGCCGCGCATCGCGCATCGCAGCATCTTCCACCAGAATCGGTTGCGCGTGGTAACAGGTGTGGAAGGCATGCGCGAGTTCGCGCAAATATTGCGCGATAGTGTGCGGCTCCAGCGTATCGGCGGCGGCCTCCACCACTTCGGGATAGCGCGACACCTCGACGATCAATGCCTGCGAGGTGTCGTCGTCCAAGAGGTCCAGGTTGGCCAGCCCGTGGTCGCGATCGAACGTGTAGCCCTTCTCCCTGGCCTGCCGCAGCAGGCTGCAGACGCGGGCATGCGCGTACTGCACGTAGAAGACCGGGTTGTCGTTGCTCTGGGAACGCGCCAGGTCGATGTCGAAGGTCAGTTGCGAATCAGGTTTGCGCGCGATCAGGAACCACCGCGTGGCGTCGCGCCCGGCCTCCTCGATCAGGTCGCGCAACGTCAGGTAACTGCCGGCGCGCTTGCTGAGCTTCACTTCCTCGCCGCCGCGCATCACCGTGACCATCTGGTGCAGCACGTATTCGGGATAACCGGCCGGAATGCCCATGTCGAGCGCCTGCAAACCGGCCTTCACGCGCATCAGCGAGCCGTGGTGGTCGGCGCCGAGTTCGGTGATCGCACGCGTGTAACCGCGTTGCCACTTGCTCAGGTGATAGGCCACGTCCGGCACGAAATAGGTGTAGCTGCCGTCGGACTTGCGCATCACGCGGTCCTTGTCGTCGCCGTAATCGGTGCTGCGCAGCCACAGCGCACCGCCGTCCTCGTAGGTGTGACCGTGTGCGATCAGCTCGCGCACGGTTTCCTCGACCTTGTCGTCGGCGTACAGCGACGACTCGAGGAAGTACACGTCGAACCAAATACCGAATAACTCCAAGTCCAAGTTCTGTTCACGCCGCAGGTAGGCAACTGCGAAGCGGCGAATGGCGTCGAGGCCATCAGTATTCTGCTCGCCAACCACGCTGTGGTCTTCAAAGTCGACTCTCTCGCCGTTCAAGTAAGCGTTTGCGACATCCTGAATGTAGTCACCGCGATACCCATCCTCCGGCCATCCGATGAAATCTGGATGTATACCTCGCGCGCGCGCTTGGACTGACTTCACCAAGTTATCGATCTGTACTCCGGCATCGTTGTAGTAGTACTCGCGCGTCACCGCCCAGCCGTTGGCATCGAGCACGCGCGCGAGGCAATCGCCGATCGCTGCGGCGCGGCCGTGACCGACATGCAGCGGGCCGGTGGGATTGGCGGAGACGAATTCGACGCCGACGCGCGTGCCGTTGCCGGACGTGTTGCGGCCGTAGCCGTCGCCTTGCTGATGGATCCGCGCAATTTCCCGCGCGTAGGCGGCGGGCGACAGGTGAAAGTTGATGAAGCCGGGCCCGGCGACCTCGCCCCTGGCGATGTCGTCCGAGGCCGGCATCGCATCCAGCAGTTGCTGCGCCAGCGCGCGCGGGTTGGTGCGCGCGGCTTTGGCCAGCAGCATTGCAGCGTTGCTGGCGAAGTCGCCATGCGCGCGCCCTTTCGGGCGCTCGACGACGAAGTCAGGCGACACCATGTCGGCCGGTAGCGTGCCGTTGTTGCGCAGGGTTTCGATGCCTTGGTGGATCAAGGCGCGGACGGGGGCTTTCACGGATAACGCCTGGGGAATTGCGGAAGCGTAATTTTAACCGACCCGTCGCTTGCTCATGGCCGTGTGTGCCTTGAGCATTTCGTCGCGCAGGATGGCATTGATCCGTGTTTGATAGCCGCGGCCCTGCGCGCGCAACCATGCCAGCACATCGGCGTCGATGCGTACCGTGGTCGATTGCTTGACCGGCCTGTAGAAGGGGTTTGGCACTGCGTTTTGCCAGAACGCTTCGGTCAGCGGTGGGATATCGGAGTAGTCGATGTCGCTGTCAGGCCGGGTCGCGAGCGCAGCGAGTTCGCGCCTCTGGGTTGTTGACAGGGAAGGCCGGTTCGCAGGATCCAGCGTGTAAGTCACCATGTGCGATCTAGCAGCTCCGGGCATCTTTTTCTGCTTGCGCATAACGTTCACGTTCTTTGCGGTCGGACCTGCGGGCCGAGATGATGCGGATGATTTCTTCGTCTTTTTCGTTTTCATGGATTGTGTGGACGATCAGGGCCAGCTGGGCTGCACCGAATCGCCCAAGCAATTGCCAACGCGATTCGCCGCCTTCGATACGCTCCTGCGTACTCAACGCCAGAGGATCCAAAAAAGCATCTGCCGCGGCCTCGAAGATGCCGTGTTTGCGCTGGTTGCTGCGGGCTTTGTGTGCGTCCCATTCAAAGATCATAGCAGTTGTTACTACAAATATGTATTGATAATGGCCGAAGCCAAGGCATTGCTGCGAAGCGATTCAGACCCATCCCCGTGCCGCCAGCGACACCGGCGGGCCATCCGCAATCACGAAGTGGTCTAGCAGCCGCACATCCAGCAACGCCAACGCATGTTTGAGGCTTGCGGTGACCGCGCGATCGGCGGCGCTTGGTTCCGGATTGCCGCTCGGATGGTTGTGGCCGACGATCACCGCGGCGGCGTTGTGCACCAGTGCGCGGCGGACGACTTCGCGCGGATGCACTTCGGCGCCGTCGATGCTGCCACGGAACAATTCCTCGAACGCAATTGCGCGATGCCGTGTATCCAGGAACAGCGCCGCGAACACTTCATGCGGTTGATGCCGCAAACGCTGTGCGAAATAGCGGCCGGCGGCCTGTGGATCGCTGAGCGCATCGCCACGTTCCAGCGCGCTGGCCAGATATCGATTGGCTAGTTCCAGCGCAGCGGCGATTGCGCAGGCGCGCGCAGGCCCCAGCCCGGGCAACAGCGCCAGCTGCGGTGCGGGCCGTTCCAGCAATGCACGCAGCGGCCCATGCGCCGCAAGCAACTCGCGTGCCGTGGTCACCGCATCGCGCCCACGCAAGCCGGAGCCGAGGAAGATAGCCAGCAGTTCCGCATCCGACAACGTGCCGGCGCCGCGGGCCAGCAGCTTTTCGCGGGGACGTTCGGTGGCGGGCCAGTCGCGGATATGCATGGCCTTAGCCTGTGCCCGCGCGCACGTTTCGTCCGTCGGGACGTGAACGGGCTTCGGGTAAGCTAATCCCTGCTTTCGCCGTAGGAAACTCCCGACGTGACCGCAGCGTTGCACGGACACAAACTGTTGCTTGGCGTCAGCGGCGGCATCGCTGCGTACAAGGCGATCGAGCTGGTGCGTCGTATGCGCGATGCCGGTGCGGAGGTGCGCGTGGTGATGACCGAGAACGCGCAGCGCTTCGTCACCCCGCTGAGTTTCCAGGCCGTGTCCGGACAACTTGTACGCACGACGCTGTGGGATGAAGCCGCCGAGGCGGCGATGGGGCATATCGAACTGGCGCGGTGGGCGGACCGGATCGTCATCGCGCCGGCCTCCGCCGACCTGATCGCCAAACTCGCGCATGGCTTCGCCGACGACCTTTTGACGACGCTGTGCCTGGCGACGATCGCGCCGATCACGCTGGCCCCGGCCATGAACAATCGCATGTGGGCGCATCCGGCAACGCAGGCCAATCTCGCGACCTTGCGCGAGCGCGGCGTGCACATCATCGGCCCTGACGATGGCGCCCAGGCATGCGGCGAATTTGGTCCCGGGCGCTTGAGTGAACCCGAAGCGATCGTGGCGGCTCTGGCCGCGCATGGTGGAGCGGACAAGACACGACAAGACCAGAATGACACGGGCGCGCGTCCTTCGGCAGGCTCAGAGCCTGCCCCGGACCCGATCCGGGGATGAGCGGACACCATGAGTGAATCGCTTGCCGGCAAACGCATCATCGTCAGCGCGGGCCCGACGTATGAAGACCTCGATCCGGTGCGCTTCATTGGCAACCGCAGCAGCGGCAAGATGGGATTCGCGATCGCCACCGCTGCGGCGCAGCGTGATGCCAACGTCGTGCTGATCGCAGGGCCGGTGCCGTTGCCGACGCCGGCCGCCGTGACGCGCATCGACGTGCGTTCGGCGGCGCAGATGCGCGAGGCGGTGCTCGCGGCGTTGCCGGCCGACCTCTACATTGGCGCGGCCGCGGTCGCCGATTACACGCCGCGGCAGGTCAGCGGCAGCAAGATCAAGAAATCAGGCGAAACGCTGACGCTGGAACTGGTGCGCACGCCCGACATTCTGGCGGAAGTCGCATCGCATCCAATGCGGCCGCGGCTGGTGGTCGGCTTCGCTGCCGAAACCGAAAATGTCGCAACCCACGCGCGCGACAAGCTCGACCGGAAGCAGCTCGACATGATCGCGGCCAACCAGGTCGGCATTGCAGGCAGCGGTTTCGAGAGTGACGACAATGCACTGACCGTGTACTGGTCCGATGGCGAACGCGCGCTCGGGCCGGCTTCCAAAAAGCAGATAGCAAGCGAATTGCTCGACCTCATCACGGAGCGCCTGCGCCGATGACCCACACGACAGCAATCCACACGCTCGAAATAAAGTTGCTCGATCCGCGCTTCGGCGACACCTGGCCGCTACCCGCGTATGCCACCGAAGCCAGCGCCGGACTCGACTTGCGCGCCGCACTGGACGCGCCGCTGCTGCTCGGACCCGGGGATACCGCACTGGTACCCAGCGGCATCGCCATCCATCTGGCCGATCCGACCCTGTGCGCCGTGATCCTGCCGCGGTCGGGATTGGGCCATAGGCATGGCATCGTGCTCGGCAACGGCACCGGCCTGATCGATGCCGATTACCAGGGGCCGCTGCTGATCAGCGTGTGGAACCGCAGCCGCGAGGCATTCACGATGCAGCCGGGGGACCGCATCGCGCAGCTGGTGGTGCTGCCGATCGTGCGCGCCATGTTGCAGGTGGTGGATACTTTTGCCGATAGCATGCGTGGCGAGGGTGGTTTCGGCCACACCGGCGTGCGCTGACAGGGGATGACGATGACTGCTTCCAAAGCCACCAGGTTCAACTTCAATGCAGGGCCACTGCGCCCGGTCCTGCCATGGCTGGCCGGTGTACTGGCGGTGCTGGCACTGTGGCTGCTGTGGTCGGGCTGGCAGCAGATGCGCGAGCAGTCGCGGCTGGACGCACTCACCGCGCAGCGCGATGCCTCGGTCGCTGCGGTGAGCCAGTTCGTGGCTGGCGAGAGCAAGCGCCTGCGCACCAGGCTGGCCGAGCCCGCGCTCCAAGCGGCATTGCAAGCGGAAGATTTATCGGCGGCGGCATCGCGCCTGCGCGAGGGTTGGCCCGGGGTGGAGGCGGTGGAGATCATTCCCGCCGACTTGCAGGCCGCCTATGCCGGACTGCCCGACACCGGCTACGGCCGCATCGCCATCGCCGAGGCCGCGCTGGCCGCGAACAAACCCGTTGCGCGCGTTGCGCGCGACGGCGCCACGCCGCGCTTCGTCATCGCGGCGCCAGCGCAGGTCAATGCACGCACGCTCGGCGTGGCGTATGCCCAGTTCCCGCTGAAGGCGCTGACGGATGCGGTCGCGGCAGGCGATGTCGACGGCAACTACATCGCCCTGCGCCAAGGCCGTTACAACATCGTCGCGCATGGTGACAGCGAGATCGCCGACGGCGCGGAAATCCTGGCAGCCAAGGTCGCCGGCAGCGAGTTCCGGGTGGTGGCGGCTGCGCCCGATCGCCAACCCGGCCCGTTCGGTCTGGGCGCAATGGCCTGCCTGATCGCCGCCGCCGTCTTCGGCGCGCTGGCGCTTGCGGCGTGGGTGGCCTGGCGGCGACTGGACCCGGCAAACGCGGTCCTCGTCGATGTAGCCGATGAGCCCACCCTTGCGCAAACGCTGGTGCAGGCACCAATGCAGCGGGAAAAACCCCGGCTCGACATCCAGGACGCCCCCAAGGCCGCGCCCATCGCCATCGACCGCAGCATCTTCCGCGCGTACGACATTCGCGGCGTGGTCGGGCAGTCGCTGGACATCGGTGTGGCCGAACTGATCGGCCACGCCATCGGCTCCTCGCTCCAGGACCAGGGGCTGCAGGACATCGTGGTCGGCCGCGATGGCCGTTTGTCCGGGCCGGACATGCTGGGCGGCCTGGTCCAAGGCCTGCGCACGGCTGGCTGCAACGTCATCGACATCGGCCTCGCGCCGACGCCGCTGATTTATTTCGCCGCTTACCACTTGCGCACCGGCAGCGCGGTGGCCGTGACCGGCAGCCACAACCCGCCGGACTACAACGGCTTCAAGATCGTGGTCGGTGGCGAGACTTTGTCGGGCGCTGCGATTACCGATCTGTACGCGCGCATCGCCGATAACCGGCTGCGCACCGCCCCGACGCCCGGCACCTTGCAGCACCGCGATGTCAGCGACGATTACGTCGCCCGGATCGCATCGGACGTGCAGATCGACCGCCGCCTGCGCGTGGTGGTGGACGCGGGCAACGGCGCCGCCGGCGAACTCGGCCCGCGCGTACTGGAGGCGATCGGCGCCGAAGTCACGCCGTTGTTCTGCGAGATCGACGGCACCTTCCCCAACCACCACCCCGATCCCAGCGACCCGCGCAACCTCGAAGACCTCAAGCAGATGGTGCAGCGCCTGGACGCCGACCTGGGCATCGCGTTCGACGGCGACGGCGATCGCCTAGGCGTGATCACGCGCAACGGCGCCAACATCTACCCGGACCGGATGCTGATGCTGTTCGCGGGCGACGTGCTCGAGCGCAATCCCGGCGCGGTGATCGTCTATGACGTCAAATGCACCGGCGCGTTGTCGCCGTACATCCTGCGCCATGGCGGCAGCCCGCTGATGTGGAAGACCGGGCACTCGCTGATCAAGGCCAAGATGCGCGAGACCGATGCCGAGCTCGCCGGCGAAATGAGCGGCCACTTCTTCTTCAAGGAGCGCTGGTACGGCTTCGACGATGGCATCTATTCCGCCGCGCGCCTGCTGGAAATCCTGGCGGGCCGCAGCGAAACCCCGGACGAAGTATTCGCGTCGTTGCCCGATGCCATTTCGACGCCTGAATTGAAGATCGAAATCAACGATCCGCATGCGTTCATCGCACGCTTCGTCGCGCAAGGTGGATTCGAGGACGCCCGCATTTCCACCATCGACGGCCTGCGCGCCGACTGGAAGGACGGCTGGGGCCTGGTGCGCGCATCCAACACCACGCCGATCCTGGTGTTGCGTTTTGAAGCGGCCAATGCCGACGTGCTGATCCGGATCCAGGACATCTTCCGCGCGCGGTTGCTGGCGATCGACCCGGGGTTGGCTTTGCCGTTTTGACTCGACGAGTAAAGCTGCGCAGCAATCCCGCTAGTGACTTCCTTTGGAACGTGAGCAACCCGCGCACGGCGGGTTGAACGCGCTCTACGAATCCGAGGTAGGGCGGGTCTTGACCCGTGGCTTTATGGGTGCGATCCCCATGAGGACGGAACGCGTAGCACCCCGGAGTATCCGGGCCTCGCGGCTCAAGCCGCTCCTACGACCGAAGAAAGTCCCCGTGGGACAAGGCCGCAAGCGGTGCTACCCGGTGATTATTCGTTGGTGACCGCGCCCGGTACTTTCGGCGCTTCCGCAACCTTCGGCGCCTTCATCGCGCGGTAGCGTTGCACGGCGCTTTGCAGTTCCGCGTCGATGCCGGCGCGGGCCACGTGCTGCTGTTGATAGTTTGCCTGCAGGGCCACGAACTCCTGACGCTGCATGCCGATGTTGTCGGCCAGCATTTTCGGTATCTTCTCGCCCGCCAACTCGCGTTCGTTAGCCTGGTCGAGCAGCCGCAACAGGCTCAAGTGCAGGTTGCTCAAGGCCATTTTGGACGACTTCATCGACTCGTCGACCAGGTCGTACCGAATGCGGTACGCGCGTCTGAGCTCTTCTTCGGTTTCATAGGAATCGGCCAGCGCAATGTCGCGGCGCTCCATCGCGGCCTTGGTCTCGGCTTCCGCGGCAAGGCGCTTGTTCTCGACGTCCCGCACCACGCGTTCCTCTGCGGTCAGCGATCGATCGACCTGGCCCGAGCGCATGCCGCTGCGCGCGTTGATTTCGGTACGCGCGCGATCCACGGCTTCCGCGGGCAGCGAGTCGCCGCAGACCTTGCGTCCGTTTTCGGTCCAGCAGTAGAGTTTTTTGCTGGGCGCCTTGTCCTGCGCGGCCGCGCCAAACATGCAGGCGATCAGCGTGGCGCCGGCCAGTGTTGCCAGGATCTTGCTCATGTCGGCCCCCCGTGTCGGTTTTGCATGGCTTATTTGTGACAATCCAAGCAAGAGTCGGGCCAGCTCACCTGTTGTCACCGCCGTATGCCTCGCGATAGGCCAGCAAACGTTCGCGCTGGCTTGCGAGCGCCACATCGCTGCCGGCGTAGTCGAGCAGGTCACCGAGCGAGGCCACGACAATGACCGGCAAGCGCTGCTCGATCGCGACAGTTTCTGTCGCCGAGCGACGCGATACGGCAGGGTCCACCGCTTCCTGCCGATCGAGCGCAATCACGATGCCCGCCGGCGTGCCGCCCGCATTGCGGATGATCGCCAGTGCCTCGCGGATCGCTGTGCCGGCCGTGATCACGTCGTCGACGATCAATACGCGCCGGCCGGTGAGGGATGCGCCGATCAGCGTGCCGCCTTCACCATGGGCCTTGGCCTCCTTGCGGTTGAACGCCAGCGGCAGATCGCGGCCACGGCGCGCGAACTCGCAGGCCAACGCGGTCGCCAGCGGAATGCCCTTGTAGGCCGGGCCGAACAACAGGTCGAACTCGACACCAGCCTGCTCGATGGCATCGGCGTAGCAACCCGCCAACTCGGCCAGGCGCGCGCCCGAATCGAAGCGTCCGGCGTTGAAGAAGTAGGGACTGATGCGCCCGGATTTCAGCGTGAATTCGCCAAAGCGCAATGCATCGGCGCGCAGCGCAAGTTCCAGGAAGCGGCGACGATGCTCAAGCATGCCGCGATTGTCCCACGCGCTTGCCAAGCGCATGCAGCATCACATGTTGCGGCCCGGCGCTGCCGCCGGCGAACAGTTCACCGGTGTCGATGAAACCCGCGTTGCGATAGGCCGACACGGCCGTCCGGTTGCTGCAGTTCACCGCCAGCACCACCAGCCGCCGCTCGGGATGGCGTTGTTGCAGGTCGGCGCACATGGCGAGCGCTGCCCGCGTGCCGAGTCCGCGCCCCTGAAATTGCCTGCCGATGCCGAATGCGCGCACGCCGACGCTGGGTGCGCCGAGCGTGCGTCCGATCACGGCGCGTGGTGCGAAATCGAGACGGTAGAAACCGACTACCACGCCATCCGCCATTACCGCCATCGCTTCGCTGAGCGGGTCACGCAATGCGTCTTCAAGATTGAAGGCGAAATTTCCGACGTACTTCACTTGTTCGGGCGCCACGCGCAGCGCGCGTACTTCTTCGGCCAGGTCGGGCGTGGCAGGAGTAACACGCAGAACGGGCGCGGCGTTCATGGTTGGATCATAGCGGGCGGTTTGTGCTGAGGCGGAATCCGTTACGCTTCGGTACCAGTAGCCGATCACACATTGCATCGTCATTCCGGGTAGGCGGCAAGACGAGCAAAAGCGATTAGCCTTTGCCGATTCCCGATTCCCGATTCCCGGACTTCCATGCGCATCATCAGCTTCAACGCCAACGGCTTGCGATCCGCGGCAAGCAAGGGGTTCTTCGACTGGTTCGTCGCGCAGCAGTCGGACGTGCTGTGCGTGCAGGAAACCAAGGCACAGGAGCATCAACTGGCCGGCGATGCTTTCCTGCCGAAGGGTTACAAGGCGTGGTTTCGCGATGCGACCACAAAGAAGGGCTACAGCGGCGTCGCCATCTACAGCAAGCGCGAACCCGACGAGGTGCGCACGGCGCTGGGCTGGAAGGAATTCGATGAGGAAGGGCGTTACCTCGAAGCGCGTTTCGGCAACTTGAGCGTGGTGTCGTTCTATATCCCGTCGGGTTCGTCGGGCGAGTTGCGGCAGGGCTTCAAGTTCGAGGTGATGGCGTGGCTGCAGCCGATCCTGGATGAGTGGCTGCGCAGCGGCCGCGACTATGTGTTGTGTGGCGACTGGAACATCGTGCGCTCGCGCATGGACATCAGGAACTGGTCATCCAACCAGAAAAATTCCGGTTGCCTGCCCGTCGAACGCGAGTGGATGAACAATGTCTGCGCGGACAGCCCTGATGAAGGCCGCACAGGCTGGGTGGATGCCTATCGCGCCTTGAACGCCGAAGGCCAGGACTACACCTGGTGGAGCAACCGCGGCGCCGCGCGCGCCAACAATGTCGGTTGGCGCATCGACTATCAATTCGTGACGCCATCGCTGCGCGACAAGTTGAAGTCGTGCGCGATCTTTCCCGAACCGCGTTTCTCCGATCACGCTCCGTTCGTCGTGGACTACAACGTATGACTTCCAGCGCAGTTTCTCCTTCAGGCGCCGCCCCCGTCCGCCCAGGCTGGCGACAGGTGGTGCGCCGACTGCAGCAGCCCAAGGTTGCCGTGATGGTGCTGCTGGGCTTCGCGTCCGGCCTGCCGTTCATGCTGGTCGGCAACACGATGGGGTTCTGGTTGCGCGAGGGCGGGATCGAGCTCTCCGCGATCGGCTTCCTGTCGTGGGTCGGTCTGGCGTACTCGATGAAATTCCTGTGGGCGCCGATCATCGACAAGGTCGATGCGCCACTGCTGGGTCGCTGGCTCGGACGCCGTCGCGGCTGGATGGCGCTCGCGCAACTGACCGTGGCCGCCGCATTGATCGGCATGGCGATACTCAAGCCGGAAGGCGGGCTCGTGGCATTCGGGGTCCTGGCACTGGTCGCGGCGTTCGCCTCGGCCACGCAGGACATCGTGATCGACGCCTGGCGCATCGAGAGTTCCGAGGGCGGCGAGGAACTTGCGTTGCTCAGCGCCGGTTACCAGCTCGGCTATCGCGGCGCGCTGCTGATCACCGATGCGTTGATCCTGATTCTCGCTGCGCACATCGGCTGGTCGTTGTCGTACGAGTTGATGGCGTTGCTGATGGGCATCGGCCTGGCGGCGACGTACTTCGCACGCGAGCCGGCGTCGTCGATGCGCGCAGCGACCACGCACGGCTCGTTGCTGACGCCGCAGGGATTGTTCGACGCCATCGCGGGCCCGTTCATCGCCTTCTTCAAGCAGCATGGCAGTTGGGCGTTGCTGATGCTGGCGGCGATCAGCCTGTACCGTCTGCCGGATTTCGTGATGGGTCCGATGGCCAATCCGTTCTACGCGGACCTCGGCATTGCCAAGGAAACCGTGGGCGCTGTGCGTGGTTCGTTCGGGTTGGTCGCCACCATCGTGGGGATTGCCGCGGCCGGACTGTTCGCAGTGCGCTTTGGCTTCATCGCAACCTTGTTGCTGGGCGCGATCCTCGGTCCGGGCTCGAATCTGGCTTTCGCCTGGCTTGCGTTTCATGGTGCCGACGCCAATGTTTTCACGACGGCTATGGTGATAGACAACTTCTCCACAGGCTTCGCTGGCGTGGCGCTGGTCGGTTACATGTCGAGCCTGACCAACATTGGCTATACCGCCACCCAGTACGCGTTGCTCAGTTCGTTCTATGCGCTGCTTGGGAAAGTGCTCAAGGGATTTTCAGGGGTCGCCGTGGAAACGCTCGAGTCCGGGCGAACATTGATTGAGGCTTACGCGCTGTTCTTCATCGGCACTGCCCTTGTAGGCATCCCGGCATTGCTGCTGTGCATTGTGCTGGCGACGCGAAGGCCGGTGGCGAAGACGGCGATTGATGCGTGAGCGGCGTAGCGTCGCGGGTCCGAAATTGAGCCGCATGCCTTGGATTCCGTGGAGCGTCCTTCGACAAGCTCAGGATGAGCGGCTTGCTCGGCTGCTTCACGAATCAGATCAAGAGCAGCGGAGCAAGCTCCGCTCTACAAAAGCAAGAGGTGCGAACACAGGACCAGCCTGCAGCGGTTGCAAGGCGTCTCACGCCTACGACAGCCGTGACGATCGATCTCGTCGATCAAGCCGGATAAATCGCACCGAGCACGCGCGCGCCTTTCGCACCCGTGACGCTGGTCAGATTGCCCGGTCGTCCTGCCAGCGTTTCGCGTGCCAGCCATGCAAAGCCCATCGCCTCGACGAAGTCCGGATCGAGTCCGTGCGCGGCCGTCGATTCCAGAATCACGCCTGGCAAGTGCGCGCCAATTCGCTCCAGCAATAGCGGGTTGTGCACGCCGCCACCGCAGATCAACACCCGACGCGTATTCAGTTGTGTCGCCAGCAGCGCATCCGCAACCGTCGCTGCGCTCAATTCAAGCAGCGTGGCTTGCACGTCGGCGGCGCTAATCCCGGCATCCCCGAGTTGCGCCTGCAACCAATCCAGATGAAATTGCTCGCGTCCGGTGCTTTTCGGCGGCGGCAACACGAACCACGGGTCATCCAGCAGGCGTGCGAGCAAGCTTTCGTCGATGCGCCCACTCGCGGCAAATGCACCGCCCGCATCGAAAGCCTGCCCGCTCTGCCGCTCGCACCACGCGTCGAGCAAGGCGTTCGCAGGACCAGTATCGAAACCGCGCACATCACCGACGCGTGGCAACAACGTGAAGTTGGCGATGCCGCCCAGATTCAACACCGCGCGATCTTCATCCAGTGAATGCAGCATCGCTGCATGGAAGGCCGGCATCAGCGGCGCGCCATGGCCACCCGCGGCGACATCGCGGCGACGGAAATCGGCAACGGTGGTGATGCCGGTGCGTTCGGCGATGACATTGCCATCGCCGAGTTGCCAGGTGAAGGGATGTCTTGCTTCCGGACGATGTCGCACGGTTTGTCCGTGCGATCCGAGCGCATGCACGTGTTCGCGCCCAACACCTGCTTCGTCAAGCAAACGCGTGGCCGCATCGGCGAAGGCTTGCGCGACCTGCACATCCAGCGCGCCGAGTTCGTCCAGCGAGGTCGCATCGCCGCCTTGGCCGAGCGCGACCAGCCTCGAGCGCACGGTGGCGTCCCACGGATAGGTGCGGCCGTGCACGAGTTCGCAGTGCGAGTGCTTCGTGTCTGATGCGAATCGGACCAGCGCGGCATCGATGCCGTCGGCGCTGGTGCCCGAGATCAGGCCGAGGTAGAGCGAAGGATCAGGCGCAGGTGGTGACATGCGGGAGCACGTTGGCGCGATGACTCGCAAGAATCTGGAGCATCGCGCCCCCACGCACTCCTGTACAGAGCGAACGCGCTCCTACAAGAGCGCTCAGCCCTTCTTTGCAGCCGGTTGCGGCCTGGTCACCGCTGCCAGCTGCCGCGGCTCGGCGTAGATCAGGCTTTCGACCGTGCGGATCTTGGCCAATGCGCGACTGGTTTCAGTGCGGAAATTCGCCAGCTGCTTGCCACCGAGCGGCTCCGGCGGCGGCATCGTGATCGACAGCGGATTGCGGTGCACGCCGTTGATGCGGAATTCGTAATGCAGGTGCGGGCCGGTCGACATGCCGGTCGAGCCGACGTAACCGATCACCGTGCCCTGCGCGATGCGCTGGCCCTGCTTGATCTTGCCGAAGCGCGACATGTGGCCGTACAGGGTAGTGTGGCCGCGGCCGTGATCGAGGATGACCGCGCGGCCGTAACCGCCTTTCCAGCCGGCGAACTGCACGCGCGAATCGCCGGCCGCCATGACCGGCGTGCCTGTGCCGGCGGCGTAATCAACGCCCTTGTGCATGCGCATGCTGCCGAGCACGGGATGACGTCGCGAGCCGAAGCGCGAGGTCAGGCGTGCATACGGGATCGGCATGCGGATGAAGGCCCGCTTCAGCGGCTGGCCTGTGGCGGTGAAATATTCGGGCTTGCCGTCGCGGTTGTAGCGAAAGCCGCTGTGCAGCTTGCCGTCAACCGTGACCGCGGCCGCCAGCACCGGACCGGTATTGACCAGTTCGCCGTCCTGCCAGGTCTGTTCGACGACCACGCTGAAACGATCGTCGCTGTCGAGGTCCGAATTGAAATCGACGTCGTACTTGAAGATCTCGTCGGTCATCGCGGCGATGTTGCCGCGGGTCAACCCCGCCTTGCGTGCCGACTTGAACAAGGACTTGCCGACTTCGCCACTGAGCACCGCGGTACGCACGTCGGTATCGCGCTTGACCACGCTCTCGGTGATCTTCTCCTTGGTGAGATCCAGCTCGACGCGGGTGATGTCGTCGCGGTCGAAACGGATTGCGCGCAGCTTGCCGGTCACCGGCAGGTCGAACGCCAGTTCGGTGCCTGGCGAAAGTTTCGACAGCCTGGTCTTGACGCCCGGATGCGTCAGCACGCGCTGCATTTCAGATTGCGGGATGTGCAACTCGTCGAATACGTCGCTCAACGTCTGCCCGCTGTCGATGGTGACGATCTGCCAGCTGTCACCGGAATAGCCGCGCAGCTGCGACAGGCTCAATTGCGGCAGCGCCAGCGCCAGTGATGTGCGCGGGGTGTGGGTGGGTGCCTGCATGGCGTTGGAGAATCCCGGCACGATGGCGGCGACCAACGCGCCCAGCGTGGCGAACAGGCTGGCGTGCAGCCAGTGGCGGTGGGTCCAGCGCCCGTTGAATTCACTTCCTGTCCATCCGGCGGGGAGCGAGGCGAGCACCTTTCGGTGCAGAATCGCTTCGCGTAGATGCGAGAGTCGTTGGCGACGCGCGCCGTCTTTGCCGGATGACTTCATTTACCACTCCCCGGCCCGGTGTGATGGGCACGTCAAGGGGCTACCATAATCACGTCAATTGCACGCGTCAAATGCTTGAAAGGAATAGGTTTTTTGACGCACGTCACGCTTAACATCGGTTTAACGCGCTGTTTACAATCCCCTTCACGTCCTGACATGCGGAATTCCTACGTGGCGACTGCTTCCTTTGACCTGATAGCCCGCGGGGCTGATGAAATCCTCAAAGCTGACGAGCTTCAGCTTCGACTCCAGCTTGGCCGTCCATTGCGCATCAAGGCCGGTTTCGATCCGACCGCGCCCGATCTGCACATTGGCCATACGGTGTTGCTGAACAAGATGCGGCAGTTCCAGGAGCTCGGCCACACGGTGATTTTTCTCATTGGCGACTTCACCGGCATGATCGGCGACCCCACCGGCAAGAATGTCACCCGCAAGCCGCTAACCCGCGAAGACGTCGCGGCCAATGCCCGCACCTACGCCGAGCAGGTGTTCAAGGTGCTCGATCGCGACAAGACCGAGTTGCGTTTCAACTCCGAGTGGTTCGGGCAGATGGGCGCGGCCGACATGATCAGGCTCGCCGCCCAGCACACGGTCGCGCGCATGCTCGAGCGCGACGATTTCGCCAAGCGTTATGCCGCGCAGCAGCCGATCGCGATCCACGAGTTTCTGTATCCGCTGGTGCAGGGCTACGACTCGGTGGCGTTGCAGGCCGATGTCGAACTCGGCGGCACCGACCAGAAATTCAACCTGCTGATGGGCCGCGCGCTGCAGGAACAGCACGGCCAGCCGCCGCAGATCGTGCTGACGATGCCGCTGCTGGAAGGCATCGACGGCGTGCAGAAGATGTCCAAGTCGCTCGGCAACACCATCGGCATCAACGAGCCGGCCATCGACATCGTCACCAAGACGATGAAGATCGGCGATGAACTGATGTGGAAGTGGATCGAGCTGTTGAGCTTCGAGATCGGCATCGAGGAGGCCAAACGCCTGCAGGGCGAGATCCAGGCGGGCAGCTTGAATCCACGAGACGTCAAGCTGCGCCTCGCGCGCGAGCTCGCCGCGAGGTTCCATGACGCGGCCATCGCCGAGACTGCGGTCGCCGGTTGGCATGCGGTGGTGCGCGGCGATGGGGATACGTCGTTGTTGCCCTTGCAGGATGTCGTGGTGCCGACGGAAGGGTTGCGCATCGCCGCGTTGCTCACTGCCGCCGGCATCACGCCGAGCAACGCCGAGGCCACGCGCAAGCTCAAGGAGCGCGCGGTGCGCGTCGATGGCCAGGTCGTGGAAGACCCGCAGACCAGCTTCGCACCCGGATTCAAAGGCGTGCTGCAGGTGGGCAAGCGCAATTTCGCGCGGGTGCGGTTGATCAGGAGCGATTAGTTTTCAAACGCACTATCTTGCGTCGTTCCATGGCAGATGCTTGCTTATTGCTGTGCAGAAGCGGTGATCACGATGAGTACGCCGCTGAGCAGGACCACTCTTGCCAACAATTGCAGGCGCCTTTCTTACGCTGCGATGCGCAGCGCGGCCATCACCATCAACGCGATCACGCAGGCCAGTGCGCCGGCCCATGCCAGACTGCGCAACCGTGCGTTATTGGCGACGTAAAGGACGCCGTGCAGTACGCGCAGGATCACAAAGGCGATCGCAAGCCAGGTGATGCGTTGTGGATCGACACCGGCAAACTGCGCCATCAACACGCTGGTGGCGAAGGGCGCGAACGCCTCGAAGGCGTTGAATTGCGCTGCGCTGGCGCGGTGCACGCGTGGGTTTTCCTGTTTGGCCATCCATCCACGCGGATCGCGATTGTCGTAACGCGGACCACCGCTCTTGGCGATGCCGACCCAGATGTAGGGCAGCAACGCGGTAATCAGGATGCAGATGTAGGCGATGGTCATTGCTTTCCTTTGAGTGTTACTGCGGGCGTGCGGTGGAGACGACGGATCAGGCCCGATATTTGTCGGAATGATTGATCGTGACCTGCAGAGGCATCTTGACTAGAACCTCGGTGACTCGCCTGGATTACTTCGCCGGCGGCACCTTCATCGACGCATCGCGTGCAGCGCGGAACGCATTGCCTTCATACCAGTTGGGCCATGCGTTGGATGAAGTCAGCTCACGCCCGACGCCGTACACAGCGTTCAGATCATCCAGCACGCCGTCGAGTTTCCACACAGCAGCATCGTATTGATCGGCAGGCTTGTGATAGCGGTTCTCGGTGTAGTCCTTGGCTGCCGCTTCGCCCGCAGCCTTGCCGCCATCGACGAAATCATCGCCGCCATCGACATACAGCGCTGGTACGCCGGCCTTGGCGAAGTTGAAATGATCGGAGCGGAAGTAGTAACCGGCGGCAGTGTTGGTTTCGGCATGCAGCGCGCGCTGCTGCTGGCCTGCGATCGGCTTGAGGATGTCCTCGAGTTGCGAGCTGCCAAAGCCGACCACGGTGATGTCCCTGGTCTTGCCCGACACCGACATCGCATCGATGTTGATGACGCCGGCGATGCGATTGAGCGGCACGGTGGGATGCGCGACGTAGTATTTCGAGCCGAGCAGGCCGGATTCTTCCAGCGTCACTGCCAGGAACACCACTGAGCGATCGGGTTTTGGATTTTGCGCGGCGAACGCACCGGCGATTTCGATGATGCCGGCCACGCCGGTCGCGTTATCGACGGCGCCGTTGTAGATGTTGTCACCCGGTTCGTCGTCATGCTTGCCCAGATGATCCCAGTGCGCCATGTAGACGACGGCTTCGTCGGCGCGCGCGACGCCGGGCAATACGCCAATGACGTTGCGCGATTGTTTTTCGTCAATGCTGCTGTTCAGATCCACGGACAGTTTTGCCTTCAGCGGCATGGCCTTGAAGCCGGACGTGTTGGCAGCCTTGTATTGCGCGGCAAGATCGAGTCCGGCATCACCGAACATCTTTTTCGCAGCATCGGCGGTGATCCAGCCCTGTGCCGGCAGGCGGGGCGCGGGATCATCGGCAGCGCGCAGGTCGAACTGCGCGCCTGACCAGGAATTCTTCACCACATCCCAACCGTAGGACGCACCCGCATCGTCATGGATGATGAGCGCGGCAGCAGCGCCTTGGCGCGCGGCTTCCTCGAACTTGTAGGTCCAGCGCCCGTAGTACGTCATGCGCTTGCCTTCGAACAATTTGTCGTCGTTGGCATGGAAGCCCGGGTCGTTGACCAGCATCACCACGGTCTTGCCCTTGACGTCGACGCCGGCGTAATCGTTCCACTTGAGCTCTGGGGCATTGACGCCGTAACCGACGAAGACCATCTCGCTGCCGTCGATCTTGACGTTGGTCTTGCCAGTGCGCGTGCCGATCACCATGTCGCTGCCGAACTTCAACTCGTACGGCGTCGCTGCGGCGATCTTGAGGGTGGTGGCTTCGTCGGCGGCGGTTTCGGTCATTGGCACCGTCTGGAAGAAGCTGCCGCTGTTTCCGGGCTGCAGGCCGATGCGCTCGAACTGCGCCTTGATGTACTCGACCGTTTTCTCTTCGCCGATGCTGCCGGGTGCGCGGCCCTCGAATGCATCGGACGACAAGGTCTTCACCATTTCCGCGAAGTCTTCGCTGCGGATCGCAGGATCGAATGCGTAAGTGGATGCAGCGGCGGCTGCCGGCGTTGGCGGCGACGGTGCTTGTGCAGATGCTGGTTGGTCGCGTTTGCATGCGGATGCGGATAACGCGAGTACGGCGGCGAGAGCGATCAGGGAACGTGTCATGCGAGTCTCCGGGCAGATGGGCCGGATTCTAACGCGGCCTGATAACGCTGGCTTTTTTTGCTCCCTCCACTGCGGAGGCAGGGGAGGGTTGGGGAGGGGTTGCAGCAGGTCACGTTGCTGTTGATGAAAGCAAACGCTTGGACCAGCTTCGCTTTTGAAAAGCTTGACCAGCTTCGCTGTTGAAGAGCGTTGACCAGCTGCGCTGTTGAAAAGCTTGACCAGCTGCGCTGTTGAAGAGCGTTTCGCGCTGTGCGCGAGTCAAGAAAGTAACCAAAGAAAGCGCCTTCCCCGATGAGAGCGCAGCCTGTGGCGTCATTGCCACGAGGATTTTCCGACTCGGCATCCTGCCTCGGTCGGCAGACGTTATATAAACGCAGGGCGTGCATCCATGCACGCCGCCCTTCGGGTTGTGGAGCTCGCAATGACTCACCTAGGACCGCTCGTCCTGAGCTTGTCGAAGGACGATATTGATTGTTGTCGCGTTAGCGAATGCACTCACCCTGAGCCCGCCGAAGGACGCTCATCAAAGCGCAAAAAAAGCGACGCGCATCCTGTGCGCCGCTCCCAGGGAATTCCTGCCAGCACTGCGCTTCAATCGGCTGGCGCACGATCGCCGCTGTAGCGTACCGCGGTTGCACCGGTCACCGAACCAATCTTGGCGCTCTGATGCACGTACAACTTCACCTCACGCTCGAATACCAGCGGCCCTTCGACAATCGCATTCGCTGCGATGACGATCCGCGGTGGCTTGCGCTTGCCGATGCTGATCGGCATCCAGTTGCTGCTGGGCTTCTCGACCTTGATGTCGCCCTTGACGTGCGAGCCCGGGCCGACGGTGATGTTGCCGTTGACGGTTGCGATGCTGCCGGCCAGATCGGTATCGACCAGGCCGATCGCGCCATTGACGGTGGTGACGTCGCCGCGAACCGTGCCGCCGCGATCGACGAAGACGCTGCCGTTGACGGTTTCGACGCTGCCGCCGATCTGCACGTTCTGTGCGACGCGGACGCTGCCATTGACGGTGCTCATGTCGCCGACCTGCGCGCGTTCGGCCACGGTAATGCTGCCATTGACGGTCTCGGCGTTGCGGGTGCGAGCGCCGGTTCCGATGCGGATGCTGCCGTTGACCGTTTCCATGTTGCCGACGGTCTGCCCGGCTTCGGCGGAAATACTGCCATTGATTTTCTCGATGTCCTGGGCGGGCGCGGCCCAGGCCGCGGTGCTGGTCAGCGCCAGGGTGAGTGCAAGGATCAAGCGGGTATGGGTCATGGCGTTGTTTCCTGTCGGCAGCGGATAACGATGTGATGCGCATCGGGCGGCTGGCGTTTAAACCGCGTGGTTACAATCGCATGGCCCGGTCGCGGGGCAATCTGCCGCAAGTCACTGGAACATCAGACATGTCCGACCCTTCCATGCGCCCGAAACCTCTGGCCCTGCCCAAGCCTGTCGTCCTGCTGATCCTCGATGGCTGGGGCCATCGCGACGATCCCGCCGACAACGCCGTGGCCCAGGCCACGCTGCCGCACTGGCGCCGGCTCTGGAGCGATTCGCCGCACACGCTGATCCACACCGAAGGCCGCCATGTCGGCCTGCCCGACGGGCAGATGGGCAATTCCGAAGTCGGCCACATGAACCTGGGCGCCGGCCGCATCGTCTACCAGGATCTCACCCGGGTCGATGCGGCAATCGAGGACGGCAGCTTCTTCAACAACCACGAACTGCGCGCCGCCTGCGATGCCGCGCGCGACTACAACGGCACGCTGCATGTCATGGGATTGTTGTCACCGGGCGGCGTGCACAGCCACCAGGCCCACATCCTGGCGATGCTCGAGCTGGCCAGTCGCATGCATGTGCCGCGCGTCGCCGTGCACGCCTTCCTCGATGGCCGCGACATGCCGCCGCAATCGGCGGAGCCGAGCATCGTCGCGTTGCAAGCCGCTTGCGATTCGCTGGGCAATGCACGCATTGCCACCATCAGCGGACGCTACTACCCGATGGATCGCGACCAGCGCTGGGAACGGCTGCATCGCGGCTGGGATGCGATCGTCGAGGCCCGCAGTGATGTGGTTGCCGGGGATGCTGTTGCGGCGTTGCATGCGGCCTATGCGCGCGGCGAAACCGACGAGTTCGTCGCGCCGACGGTGCTCGATGGCGCAGCGCCGATGCGCGACGGTGACGCGATCGTGTTCATGAACTTTCGTGCTGACCGTGCGCGTCAACTCAGCGCCGCCTTCATCGATCCCGCCTTCGCGGGCTTCGAGTCGCGGCGTCCGCGGCTGTCGCGCTTCGTCAGCCTCACGCAGTACGACGCGCGGCTGCCGGCATCCGTCGCGTTCGCGTCGGACAACTTGCAGCATTCTCTCGGCGAACTGGTGGCGGCGCGAGGCATGCGGCAATTGCGCATCGCGGAAACCGAAAAATACGCGCACGTCACATTCTTCTTCAGCGGTGGCCGCGAGGCGCCGTATGCAGGCGAGGAGCGCGTGCTGGTGTCGAGTCCGAAGGTCGCCACCTACGACCTGCAACCGGAAATGAGCTGTCCGGAATTAACCGCGAAACTGGTCGAGGCGATCGCGTCGGGACGCTTCGACCTGATCGTCTGCAACATCGCCAACCCCGACATGGTCGGCCATACCGGCAACCTGCAGGCGGCGATTCTCGCCGCGCAGGCGGTCGATGTCGCCATCGGTGCGGTCGAGGCCGCGGTCCGCGCTGCGGGCGGCGCGCTGTTGATCACGGCCGACCACGGCAACCTGGAAATGATGCGCGATCCGGTCACCGGGCAGCCGCACACTGCGCATACGGTGGGTCCAGTCCCGTTTGTGTATGTCGGAACACGTGCCGCGACGCTGCGCGACGGCGGCGCGTTGCGCGATGTCGCCCCCACCATCCTCGACCTGCTGGGCTTGCCGCAACCGGCCGAGATGACGGGGCGCACGTTGTTCGCCTGATGCGCATCGTCACCGCCCTCGCAGCAGCACTGGCCGTCGTGATCGCGTTGTCCGTGGTTCCGGCCAACGCGCAAAGCAGCCGCGACACCGAGCGCAAGCTGCAGCGCGTGCGCAGCGAACTCAAAGCGATTGCGACCGAGCGACGCAAGCTGGAAGGCGAACGCGGCAGCGTCTCGCGCGACCTGCGCAAGGTGGATGAGCAGGTCGGCGTATCCGCGCGTGCCTTGAGCGAAACCGAAACCAAACTGGTGCGCGGCCAGTCGACGCTGGCCGAGCTGCAGAAAAAACGCGACGCGCTGCAATTGCGGCTCGGCGCGCAGCGCGATGAACTGGCAAGGCTGCTGCGCGCGGCCTACATGGTGGGCGGCGATGCGCCGTTGAAGGTGATGCTGGCGCAGGATCGCGTCGCCGCCGCCAGCCGCACGCTGACCTATCACCGGTACCTGCAGCGGGATCGTGCGCAGCGGATCGCACAACTCACCGATGAATTGCGCGGCTTGGAAACCGTCGAGCGGCAGATCGCGCAGGAGCGCACCGCACTCGACAACGCACGCAACGCACGCCGCGCCGAGCTCGCGCAGCTGGAGCGCGACCGCAAGCAGCGTGCCAGCCTGATGGTGCAACTTGACCAGCGTTACCAGGATCGTGCCGCGCGCGAGAAAGCGCTCGGACGCGATGCAAAATCGCTGGAACAGCTGCTGTCGCAATTGCGCGCCACGGCTGCGAAGGCGACACGGGACGCCAAGGCTGCGCGGCAGCGTGCGGCTGCGGCAAAGCCGTCGAAACCAGCGAAATCCAGTCGCGCGCAAGCGATTGCATCGCGTCCTGCTGCAGCGGTCGCATCCGCGGCGCCGATCAAGGTCGGCGGCCTGAGCTGGCCGCTCAACGGAATGCTGCTGGCAGGCTACGGCGGCACTATGCCCGATGGCCGCGCCAGTGCCGGCGTGCTGATCGGCGCACCGGCCGGCAGCAGCGTGCGTGCTGTCGCCGATGGCCGCGTGGTCTTCGCCGAATGGATGAGCGGTTACGGCCTGATTTCCATCATCGACCACGGCAACGGCTACATGAGCCTGTACGCGCACAACGATGCGCTGCTGCGCGATGCCGGCGACAGCGTCAAACGCGGCGACGCCATCGCCAGTGTCGGCAATTCCGGCGGGCAGGGCCGCCCGGCGCTGTATTTCGAGCTGCGCCGCAACGGGCAACCGGTCAACCCGGGTGCCTGGTTGCAGAAACATTGAATCAAGGCTGCTGAACCAACGCGGCTGGTTGCATAATCGGGCCGAACCCGAGCCGCGCCCCGTGGTCGAATCCCACTCGTCCTGTGTTTTTTCGCCGGAGTTTTTTTCGATGCGCATCCGCCCACTCACCGTCCGCCTGCTCGCGTTGCCGATCGCGTTGCTATTCGCGCCGGCATTCGCGCCGACATTTGCGCAGGAGCCGCAGAAAGCAGCCGAAGTCGCCGCCAGCGACGATCCCGATGCCGCCGAGACCGCGACCTCCAAGGTGCCGCTCGACGAGATCCGCCGTTACGTCGCGGTCTACAACGCGATCAAGCAGGCGTACGTGGACCCGGTCGACGACAACAAGCTGATGCATTCGGCAGTACGCGGCCTGCTGCTCGACCTCGATCCACACAGCGTCTATTTCGACGCGGCAGATGCGCGCGTGTTCGACGAGCAAACCGATGGCGCCTATGAAGGCATCGGCGTGGAACTGTTCCAGCTGCCCGATCGCACCATGCGCGTGGTTGCGCCGATCGACGACACGCCTGCCGCGCGCGCCGGGATCAAGGCCGGCGACCTGATCATCGCCATCGATGGCAAACCGATCGAACTCGAGGACGGCGCGTCGAGCCCGTTGCGCGGAAAACCCGGCAGCGCGGTGACGTTGACAATCGTTCGCGCGGGCACGCCAAAGCCGTTCGATGTCACCATGACCCGCGAAAAGATCCGCGTCGCCAGCGTGCGCAACCGCATGCTCGAACCCGGTTACGGCTACGTCCGCGTCAGCACGTTCCAGGCCGACACCGCTGCGGACTTCGTCACAGCATTGGACGCACTCAAGGCGCAAGGCGGCGGCAAATTACGCGGCCTGGTGATGGATCTTCGCAGCAATCCGGGCGGCCTGCTGACCTCGGCGGTGCAGATGGCCGACGAGTTGCTCGACAAAGGCAAGATCGTCAGCACCCGCGGACGCATCGCCATCAGCGACTCTGAGTTCAGCGCAACGCCAGGCGATCGTCTCGATGGCGCGCCCGTCATCGTGCTGGTGGACGCGGGTTCGGCCAGCGCATCGGAAGTGCTCGCCGGAGCCTTGCGCGACAACAATCGGGCGCGCGTGATCGGCAGCCGTACCTTCGGCAAGGGTTCGGTGCAGACAGTGCTGCCACTGGACAACGGCGACTCGGTCAAGCTCACCACAGCGCGTTACTTCACGCCCAGCGGCAAGTCGATCCAGGCCCGCGGCATCGTCCCGGACGTGGTGCTGCGTCCGGCAAGCACCGCGGCCAATGGCGGCATGCCCGGATTTACCGAAGCGACGCTGCCCCGCCATTTGCGCGGCGACGGCGAAGGCAAGGAAGGTTTCACCGCGGGCGAAG
>JAJAYW010000057.1 GCA_026786005.1 Lysobacter sp.
CGGCCCGCCCCCCGGGGGGGGGGGTGCCCCCGCGGGTGTGGTGGCCGCCCCCCCTCCCCCCCCCTCTACCCCGCCCCCGCCCGCCCGGGGCGGCGCCCGCGCGCCGCTCCTGCAAAAGCGCCAAGTGCTGCCGCTGCCACGCGTACAACGGCAATCGATTGCGATCAGTGCGTAGCCGGGTAAGGCCCCATCGGTAGTGCGCATCGCGCCCAAGCGCGCTCCTATAGACGCCGCCGTTGCAATGCGTACAACGGCAATCCCGCAGCGATCAGCACGCCGCCCCACAACAATGGCTCCGCCCCGATGCCGAACATTGCATACAGGCTGTAAGCCAATGCCAACAACGCGGCGATACGTCCCTTGCCATTGCCGCAGCGCAACCAGGCCGCGCTGCTCACGACGTAAGGCAACAGCGTCGCCGCCGTCGCCAGCAGGATCGAAAACGTGAACAGCTGCACCAGCGAGCGTGTGTAGTTGGCGATGACCAGCAGCGTCGCGAGCCCGCTGCTGACCAGAATGCCGATGAGGGGCGTTCCGCGCGCATTGCGTCTTGAAAACGCGGCAGGAAACAGCCGGTCCTGCGCCGCCGCCAGCGGCACCTGCGCCGACAGCAGGATCCATCCGTTCAATGCGCCGAAACATGACACCGCGGCCACAGCTGCAATGCCGATCGCGGCGCCGCGTCCCCACAAAATGCCGGCAGCATCGGCCATTGGCGCGTTCGATGTTTTCAATACGTCGGCCGGCACCAGTCCCAGCACCGCGGTGCAGGCAAGAATAGTGGCGATGCCCGCCAGCAAAGTGCCGAAAATCGTGGCGCGAGGAATGGTGCGGTCGGGATCGGTCACAGAGCCGGCGGGCACGGTGGCGGCTTCGAGGCCAAGTAGTGCCCACAAGGTCAGTGCGACCGTGGCCTGCACCGCATGTGGAAGAGACTCCGTGCCTGGATTCAGCGGCCGATACGCGCTGCCATCGACCAGCCAGATGGCGATGCCGCCGAACAGCAGCAGCGGCACGAGTTTGAGCGCGGTGGTCAGCACCTGCATGCGCCCGGCCTCGCGCACGCCGAGCAGGTTGATCGCGCTGCACACCCACAACGCCCCGAGCGCGCAGGCCGCGCTGCGCAGGGGCGTGGCGGTCGCGGCGGGGAAAATCGCGCCGATGCTGCCGGCGAACGCGACCGCAATCGCGGCGTTGGCGCACCAGATCGAGATCCAGTAACTCCACGCGATCATGAAGCCCGGCAGTTCCCCGAATGCGTTGCGTGCGTACGCATACGGTCCACCGGTCTGCGGCCACAACTGCGCCAGCCGCGCGAAGGTCAGCGCCAGCAGCAACGCACCGCACAAGGTGATACCCCAGCCGATGAGGCTGGCCGCGCCGTAAGGCGCCAGTGATGCAGGCAACAGGAACACCCCGGAGCCGATTATGCTGCCGACCACCAGCGCGGTGGCGGACCAGATGCCGAGGGGTCGGGCGGCGTTGGTTTCCATGGTCAGATCCCGCAAATTTTGAGCTGCGACATTTTTTTGCTCGTCATTCCCGTGAAGGCGGGAATCCGCTGATCTTACCTTCATTCCCGCCTTCGCAGGAACGATGAATCAAGGTTGGGTGGCTTCTAAATTCCAATGCGCAAGTTCAGGCTGTCACGCTCGTCTCTCGATATGCATGCCGCAGCAGTTCGTGGAAATGATGCACGGCATTCTCGCGCAACGGATTCAGCCGCCCCGGTTCGTAGGAACCGGAAGCCAGCCCACGCTGCACATCCTCGCAAATGCCAAGGTCCTCTTGCTGCACTTCATCGCTGAACGCAAGATCGGCCCCTCGCTTCGCGCGCGCTGCGCCGGAGGCGTCCAACCCGCTTTGCACTGGCGCGTAATAAAAATCGAACTCCACACGGCAACGATCAACGCCTTTCGGCACGATCCGGTTCGTCTGCAATCGGCCGGGCAGGATGTTCAGCATCGTGTTCGGCCACAGCCAGTAATACAACGCGTCGCCGTCGCCATAGAGCGAAGCATCGCTATCGAGCGGACTCCATTGCAGCGAATGCAGGGCGTGCGTTTCGGTCACGTAGCTGCGGTAATCGAGCATGCGGTTGAGCGCGGGGTGTACGTGCGGCAGGTGGTAGCCTTCGAGGTAATTGTCGACATACACCTTCCAGTTGCAGGCGACGTCGTAGCCGACGCGCTGATGGTGGCCATAGCGTTCGAGTCCGCGCGTCGTGCCGAGCCGTGCATCGATGCCTTCCACCAACACGTCGAAGCCTGCTGCATCGTCGCCGGACCTCGCAAACACCAGCCCCTGCCAGATGCGCACCTGCAATCGCGGCAGATGGATGTCATCGACGCGAAAATCTTCTGCGGTCTGCATCTCCGGTGCTGATTTCAATACGCCATCAAGCGCGTATGTCCAGCCGTGGTACCGGCAACGCAGTGATTTCGCCGCAAGCCCATCGCACTGCGCGATCGGCCCGGCACGGTGCCGACAGACGTTGTGGAGCACGCGGATCTCGCCATCGGCGCCCCGCACTGCGATGACCGGCAGCCCGGCAAGATCGGCGACGACATGGTCGCCCGCGTTCTGCAGCTGGCACACATGCGCGACGAGGTGCCATGCGCTGTCGAAAACCGCGCGTCGGTCCATCGCCGGCATGGCTGCATCGACATAGAACCTGGCCGCCAGCGAACGCGCATGTGCGGCGGATTGGGGCAGGAGGTCGGCGTCTGGCGTCATGGGCCGAGTATGCCGCGCCTTGGCCCATAACGAACAAGGCCGGCTTGCGCCGGCCTCCGTTGAGCGATTTCCGGATCACTTCACGCGTGCTGGGTGCCGACCTGCACCACGATGACTTTTGCAGTTCCGCCCTGCCATCGGCGGGCTTCACCATGTCGCATCCCGGCGAAGCCCGATAGAAGTTGCTTGGAGTTCCGGCGTCGTGCGTCAGCCTTGTTTCGGCTCGGCAGGTGTGGGCGCAGGGGCTGCCGTCATCGTCGCCTGCCATCCACACGTCTGTCCTTCGTTTTGTTGTTTCAGCCACGTCTGCAACGGCGCGAAGTATTCCAGTACCGCTGCAGCGTCCATTTTTTCGCCGCCGGTGATTTCCTTCATGGTTTTCTGCCAAGGCTGGCTTGCGCCTTTCGCCAGCATGGCCTGGAATTTCTGGCCGGCGACCTTGTTGCCGTAGAAGCTGCACGCGTACAGCGGGCCTTTGTAGCCGGCCGCATCGCACAGCGCCTTGTAGAACTGGAACTGCAGAACGTGCGAAAGGAAGTAGCGTGTGTACGGCGTATTGCCGGGGACGTGATATTTCGCGCCCGGGTCGAAGAACTCCTCGCCGCGCTTGGTCGCCGGGGCGACGCCTTGGTACTTGGCTTTCAGATCCCACCATGCGGTGTTGTAGTTGCCCGGAGTGATGGAGCCATCGAACACGCCCCAACGCCAGCGATCGATCATCAGACCGAACGGCAGGAAGGACACCTTCGCCAGCGCCATGCGCATCTGCGAATTGATCAGCGCCTCGTTCGACACCTGCTGCTCGCCGACCAAGCCGATCGATTGCAGGTATTGCGGGGTCATCGACAGGACGATGGTGTCGCCGATGGCTTCGTGGAAACCGTCGTGCGCGCCGGTCTGAAACAACGGGGGCAGGTTGTTGTAGGCCATGTAGTAATAAACGTGGCCGAGCTCGTGGTAGATCGTGGTGAAGTCTTCCTCGTTGGGCTTGATGCACATTTTGGTGCGCACGTCGCCTTCGAGATTCATGTCCCAGGCGCTGGCGTGGCAGACCACGTCGCGGTCGCGCGGCTTGATGAACTGGGTGTTCTGCCAGTAGCTGTCCGGCAGTTTCGACATGCCGAGCGAGGTGTAGAAATCCTGCGCGCGCTCGGTCATCTTCTTGGCGCTGTCCAATTGTGCGGTGCGCTGGGCTTCGATGCGTTCTTCGGCCAGCGGCAGGCTGTTGTCGAGCTTGGACAACTGCAATGCGAACTCACGCTGGTACTGCTGCTCCAGTGTGCTGGTGATGTCGAGGCTGCCGGCGCCCGCATAGGGTTCAAGGACATCCCACAGATTGCCCCAGTCCTGCTGCCAGAGGTTGCCCATGAGATGCGCGGGCAGCATGCCGTTGACCGCGCCCTTGTCGGCGCCGTATTTTGCCTGCAATTTGGTGCGCGTGTAGCAGTGCAACTGCTCGTACAGCGGCTTGACCTGGCCCCACAGGCGGTCGGTTTCCGCGGCGATTTCCGCCGGCGTCATGTCGTAGCCGGAGCGCCACATCTCGCCTGTATCGGCATAACCCAGATCCTTCGCGCCTTCATTGACCAGTTCGGCGAAGCGCTGGTAATCCTTGCGCATCGGCACCGAAATGGTGTGCCAGCCCTGCCACGCATCCAGTTGCTCGTCGTAGTCGCGGCTGCTGCGCAACACATCTTCCAGTTCGCCGATATCGCGACAACTCTTGGCGTCGCCTTCGGTCTTGCAATAACTGCCGCTGCCATACATGCCTTCCATCTTGGTCGCGAGCTTGGTGAGCTCGGCGAGCTTGACTGGATCCTTCGGAGGTGGCATCGACGTACCAAGCTTGAGCAGCGTGATCGCGCGCGCGGTGTCGGGCGACATCTGCTTGCCTTCGAAACGCTTGGCCTGCTCGATCCAGCTCTTGAGCTGGGTGAGATAGCGTTCGTTGCTTTTGGCCGACAGCAGCTCCGTGTCGTCGGTAATGTAGGTGCTGGACACCCACTGCGCCGCCGTCAGGTCCGGATACATCGCCTTGAGTTCGGCATTGACGCGCGCGATGAACTGGTCGGCGGTTTCGTCGGCAGGTGGCGGCTTGAAGGCGACGCCGGCGACCGGTGCTTCAGCCCCCGGAGAAGGGGATTTCTTGCACGCGGACAGTGACAGCAGGCTCGCGGTAATCGCGAGCGCGAGCAGGGCATGGCGGTGGGTCACGGGCGGTTCCTGAACGAGCGCGGCGAACGCGCAGGGACGGGCAGGCTAGAACGCAGCGATATGACGTGCAAGTGACGAAAGGTTTTCCTTCTTCCTTCGGGAGCAGGTGACGCGTAGGGCCGGATGAGGGCGTGGACGTTTCGCTCGCGGTGTTCGTTCCATAGCCAGACATTCTCCCGGCCTCGTCCGCCCTGCGGGCACCTCGCTTCGCGCCGCGGTCCCGCGCCAGCGCGCGCGAGCAAGTGGCTCCCAAGCGCAGCCTCTACTCGAGGGAGAGTAAACCGCTACGAAAGCTGGCGATCTGCGCCAATCAGGCCATGCGCAGCAAGCCATTGCCAGGCATCCGTTGCATCGTGCTCGAAGTACGCGCGCGCGGAACCGAGGCGGAAGGTGTAGCCCCATGCGTCCATATCGGCATGCACGCGATCACGGCTGACGGCGGGCAGGGCTTCGCCGAGCAGGGCTTGCAATACGCAGACGGCGTCTTCTTCCTCGATCGAATCGGTGGCGTCGGTGTGGACGGCAGCGCGGCGATCGGATGGCAGCACGATCAGGTGCGCGGCTTCGTGCAGCAGCGAATGCACGGGCGTGTCCCCGCGCGCATACACCGCGTCGGCGATGACACCGGCTTCGGGTTCGCCCCAGTAGCTACCAGGAATCTGTGCGCCGGCTTCAACCCGTACCAGATGCAGTCTGTAGCGTGCGAGCAGCGATGCGACAGCGTTGAAATCGATGTCGCGCAACAGCAACACGTCGCATGATGCTGTTGCAGGAGCGACGGACGTCGCGAGGCTCGCATTGCCCACTTGCCGAGATCTCATCGCGGCTTCCTGACGGCGCATGCGTCCGTCATTCCCACTAATAGCATCAAGCCGCCGAGGCGCGGCTGTCCGGCAACGCGACGGAAATATCGAGCACGTCGTGGTCGCCTTCCTTGACCACGTCGACCTTCACCGCGTCGACATCGATGCTGACATATTTGCGGATCACTTCCAGCAACTCGCGGCGCAGCAGCGGCAGGTAATCCGGGCCGCCGTGGCTGGAGCGTTCCTGCGCGATGATGATGCGCAGGCGATCCTTGGCGATGGACGCGGTGTTCTTCTTCGTCTTGAGGAAATCGAAGAGCCCCATGCATCAACCCCCGAAGAGCTTGCTGAAGAAGCCCTTCTTCTCGTATTGGGTGAAACGCATCGGGCGGGTTTCGCCCATCAGCCGCGCGACGGCGTCGTCGTAGGCCTGGCCTGCGGGCGATTCCATGTCGAGGATCACCGGCTCGCCCTTGTTCGATGCGTTGAGCACGTCGCCGGATTCTGGAATCACGCCGATGGTCTTGAGGCCGAGTACTTCCTCGACATCACCGATCGACAGCATCTCGCCGGCCTCGACGCGCTGCGGGCTGTAGCGCGTCAGCAGCAAGTGTTCCTTGACGCGTTCTCCGTTCTCGGCGCGCCGCGTCTTCGACGCGAGCAGGCCAAGGATGCGATCGGAGTCGCGCACCGAGGACACTTCCGGATTGACCACGACCACCGCCTGATCGGCGAAATACATCGCCAGGAACGCGCCTTTCTCGATCCCGGCCGGCGAATCGCAGACGATGTACTCGAAGCCTTCAGCCGCGAGATCATCGAGCACCTTCTGCACGCCTTCCGTGGTCAGCGCATCCTTGTCGCGGGTCTGCGACGCCGCGAGGATGTGCAGGTTGTCGAAACGCTTGTCCTTGATCAGCGATTGCTTGAGCGACGCCTCGCCCTGGATCACGTTGACGAAGTCGTACACCACGCGGCGCTCGCAGCCCATGATCAGGTCGAGGTTGCGCAGGCCGACGTCGAAGTCGATCACGGCGACCTTCTTGCCCTGCCGCGCCAAGCCGGAGGCGAGGGTGGCGCTGGTCGTGGTCTTGCCCACGCCGCCCTTGCCTGATGTGACTACGATGATCTCGGCCAAGTGGGCTCTCTCCGTGTTTGCCGCGCTTCCGCCAAGGCGGGTTGCAGCTTGTTGTTTTCGTTGAACCGGGCGCGCCCGGCTTGCA
>JAJAYW010000058.1 GCA_026786005.1 Lysobacter sp.
GGGAGGCCCTGAGCCTGGCGAGTAAAACAACTTCAAAACCATGTTCAAAATTATGTCGTCATCCCGGCTTGCGCGGGTATGACGGCTTTGAAAAAGCTTGACCAGCTTCGCTGTTGAAAAGCTTTCGCGCGTTGCGCGAGTCACTTTCTTTGCTGGGGCAAAGAAAGTAACCAAAGAAAGCGCCTTCCCGAGGTGGAGCACAGCCGGCCGCTTGATTGCTGCGGGGATTTTCCGACTCGGCATCCTGCCTCGGTCGGAAAACGTCGTGCATCCATGCACGCCGCCCTCCGGGTGTGCGTGGCTTGCAGACAGTGACCAAAACCGCTCATTCAGGGCGGTTTGTCGAGATTGAGGAGTCCTTCTGGAGCTGAAGCGTTGCTATTGAAAAGCCACTTCGCTCCACGCTCGCTACGTTTCCGACATGGTCGAAGGACTGGTCACCCCGCGTTTTGCAATCCGCAAAAATTCCGCAGACGCAACCACCAAACTCACTCCATGGTGACCAGATGGCAGGTATTCCGGCCGGCTTCCTTGGCGGCGTAGAGCGCCTTGTCCGCACACGACAGCAACTCCTCTGCATCCGTCTCGCGCGCGATAAAGGCGATGCCGATGCTGGTGGTGACGGTGATGGCCGCGCCATCGATCACGGCGGCCCGGCCCATGATGCCGATCAGCTTGCGGGCGATGGTCTCGGCGATTTGCGGCGAGGCGGCATCCTCCACCAGCACGGCGAATTCATCGCCGCCCAGTCGCGCCACCAGGTCGCCGGCACGGACACAGCTGGTGAGGCGCTGGGCAAAATCCTTCAGCACCGCGTCGCCGGCGAGATGCCCCAGGCTGTCGTTGATGCGCTTGAAATAGTCGATATCCAGGTACAGCAGCGCGATCGGGAGATGTTGCCGGAGGCTTCGGGCCAGGCCAAGCGCCAGGCGCTCATCGAACTGGCGCCGGTTGGCGAGTCCGGTGAGGCTGTCGACCCGCGCCAGTAGTTCCAGCTCCCGCTGGCTCTGCTCAAGCAGCTGCTGCGCCTGCACGCGCATGCTGATGTCGCGCCCGGCGAAAATCACGTCCATCGTGCCGTCCTGCTGCATGCTGGGGATGACGCGCGCGGAGGCCTCGATCCAGAGGTAATGTCCGTCCTTGTGGCGCAAGCGATAGGTTCCCGTGGTCGGTTCTCCCGACGCCAGGACGCTCTTCACTAGATTCAGCTGCGTCGCACGATCATCGGGATGCACGATGACCATGCCGGGCACCAGCAGTTCCGCGGGCTCCCACCCCAGGATGTCCTTCGACGACGGTGAGACATACAGCCTTTGCCCGTCGGCCCGCAGGCGCACCACCACATCGTGCGAGTAGTCGGCCAGCATCCGGTACTGGGTTTCGCTTTTGCGGACTTTTGCCGACAGGCGTGCGCGCTCAGCCATGATCAGCGCAACCGGGAACGTCATCAGGCAGGCGGTGCCGATGAATGACTGCACCAGGAAGGTGAGCCCAGTGTCACCGACCGAAGTGGCGAGTGTCAGCGGTCCGTGGCCAAGCGCCGTCGCGGTGCTGCTGATGGCCGCCACGATGACAATCCCGCCGATCACGCCGCCGAAGCCATGCCGGTAGGCCGCCCAAAGCAACGGCGGATAGGCCATGAACAACAGCGGGTATCGGGACTGGATGAAGATCGCGCCGACTATCACCACGATCAGCAGCATGTTCAGTACGAATTCCCCTCGGTGCCCGATCCGTCCCAGGAGGCGAGAGCCTTCAATACGCGCGACCAGCGTCAATGTCGACACCAGCACCATGCCGATGACGTGGGCGGCATACCACACCAGGAAAGTGTTGGCGAAGGGTGCGTTGCCGATGGCCGATGCCGCGGTGGCGGCGAGCAGTCCGGACAGCAGGCACGCCACCAGCGTGCTGAGCGTGGCGATGCTGCCCAGCCTGAGCCAGCTATGCGGATCGCTGACATCGGGGACGCGGCGGCGCACGATGCCGGCGACCAGCAGCACTTCGAGCAGATTGGCGATGGTGAATAAGAGCGCATCGAGGACCGCATTGCCGGCTAGTGCTCGCGCGAGCCCGCCCGCCACGAATCCTGCCACCACATAGCGCGGCCATTGTTGCGTCGGGCGGGACAACAGCCATCCCACCAGCAGCCCGTTCGCCACCCAGACGGAGGCGATCCCGCTGGGGATCCGGGTGAGCGTCAGCGACAGCCACGAGGTGGCCGCCATCAGCATCGCCAGCAGCAGCACATCGGTCCAGGTGCCAGCCTTGTGGACAGGTGAGAGCGGATGTTGCATCGAAATCCCTGCGGACAACTGCGACCAATATAGGCGCAGGGCATCAGTCGACCGTGATGTGAGTTCTCCAGCGATCCGATTGGGCGCGTCTTTTGTCGGAGCGCACCTGGGCGCGATGTGGCTCTACCCGGAAGGCCACATTGCGCCCAAGTGCGCTCCTACAAAAGACGGGTCAGGATGCCGGTTGCGCTTCCGCGCCGCCGCGTTGCAGGGGATCGGGCAATGCCTCGCCATTGGGTGTGAATGCGAGAGATACCGAGTTGAGGCAATGGCGCTCGCCGGTCGGCGGCGGCCCGTCGGGAAACACATGACCGAGATGGCTGTCGCAACGCGCGCAGACGATTTCCTCGCGCACCATGCCGTAGCTGCTGTCGCGCACCACTCGCACATGCGCCGCGTCGTAGGGCCGGAAGAAACTCGGCCAACCGGTGCCGGAATCGAACTTCGCGTCCGAGCGGAACAGCGGCAGTCCGCAAAAACGGCAGGTGTAGATACCGTCCAGCTTGTTGTCGAGGAACACGCCGCAGAACGCCGCTTCGGTGCCGTGTTCCAGCAGCACGCGGCGCTCGTCGGCGTCTAGCCCGGCAGTGAGTTCGCGGCGCTGCGCATTGGTTGGCGGCGTCAGGTCGAATGCGGGCATGGGAGCTTGTCCTTCGGGCAAGGTGGATATTGCAAGCGCGAGGTCGCCCGCATTCCGGCGATGCTGCCGATGCCGACGTAAACCTGCCGTGAGAGTAGGCACTCGCGGCCGCAACGCAAGCGTGCACACACCGCAATTACCGGTTGTAAAAGCGACCTTGGCGACACATCTGTAGGGAACACTCCATGCAGGTGATCCCATGCCCACTCCCATCAAGATCGATTTCGTGTCCGACGTGTCCTGCCCGTGGTGCGCGGTCGGGTTGAAGGCGCTGGAGCAGGCCATCGAACGTGTCGGCGATGCGGTCGAGGTGGAACTGAATTTCCAGCCGTTCGAGCTCAATCCGCAGATGCCGCCGGAAGGGCAGGACACCACCGAGCACCTGGTGCAGAAATACGGATCATCACCGCAGCAACTTGAGCAGAACCGCGAGGTCATCCGCGCGCGCGGCGCCGAACTCGGATTCACGTTCAATGCGCGCGAACGTGTCTACAACACTTTCGACGCTCATCGATTGCTGCATTGGGCGGGGTTGCAAGCTCGTCAGACTGAACTGGCGCTCAAGCACGCCTTGCTGCGAGCGTACTTCACCGATGGACACGATGTGTCATCGCACGCGGTTCTGGTGAAACTCGCGGAGGAGGTGGGTCTAGATGCGACGCGTGCGCGCGAAATCCTGGCTACCGATGCCTATACCGACGAGGTGCGCGCGCAGCAGCAGTTTTACGCAGGGCAGGGCATCACCGCGGTGCCGTCGGTGATCTTCAACGACAGGCACCTGATCCAGGGCGGGCAACCGGTCGAAACGTTCGAGCGCGCATTGCGGCAGCTTGCTGCAACGGTGTAGACATGCACAGCGTTGGAGGAATGCGCAGCGTTAAACGTGGGCAGTCAACACACAGCAGTGTTCCCGGTTCTCAACGCCCCTTGCACTGGTCCGTCGGTGTCCATGCGATCTCGGTCGGCAAATCCCAATAGAGATCGACGACGGTACCGTGCGGTTCGAGCATCACCGCGACGTAATGCACGACGCCACCATCGTCGCCATCGCTATCACCCGTGATCCAGCTCAACACGCGTGCATCGCGCAACCGGCCGTCGCGGGTTGGGATGCCCAGGCTTGCGCGCAGCTCAGTTTCAGTGGTCCTGCACAACACGATCGTCTCGATGAAGGGACGCCGATCGACCTGCCGCAGTGCGTTTGCCGGTTACAAGGATGCGCAGCTGCTCGTGGCCATCGCCAACGCTGCCGCGAGCCAAGGGAGAACATGCATGGACGCATCCTCATCGTTTGAACCGTGATCGTGCGTGCGCCGCCGCAATGACCCAAGCCGCTGGCGAATCGACGTTCCTGACGAAGCGTTCAGCTTCCCGATCTGCCTTCACGCTGCAGGCGGAATGGCTGACGCAGCATCGCCAAAACTGAGCCGGGGATTTAGCCGTGAACATGCACACCGTCAACAAGAACATCTTGGGCAAGTGGATCAGCGTCGCGCTGTTGAGCATCACCACAGCGGCCGCGTGCGCGCAATCGGATCCGTCGGCGCGTGCCGAGGATGCAGTGCCGTCCGCGCAACAGTCACAGACTGCGCAAACGCCCCCCAGCGCCACGTCCGCGGCACCGATGTCCGCAACACTAATGGAAACGACACCGACCTCCTCCACCCTGCCCGACACCGGCATGCCCGCATCCACCGAGGGCATGGCTGCGCCGCAGGCCGATGCCGCCACGCCACCGCCCCAACTGGCCATGCCGATCGCAGTGGATGTCAGCGATAAAGCCGGCATTGCAAAGGACAGCTTGCTGCGCGCGCAGATCCTGCTGGATCGCGCCCATTTTTCGCCGGGCGAAATCGATGGCGCCGGCGGTTCCAACACCCGCAAAGCCATCGCCGGCTTCCAGCGCAGCAAGAACCTGCCCGACAACGGCGAACTCGATGCCGCGACGTGGGCTGCGCTCGACGCAGGCGGCGCGGCGCTCGTCAGTTACACGCTGACCGTCGAAGATGTCGCCGGCCCTTTCAACGCGATTCCAGCCGACATGATGGCGAAGTCGAAGTTGGCGGCGCTCGGCTACACGTCGGTGGAAGAGGCGTTGGGTGAGAAATTCCATTCCAGCCCGGCGTTGCTGCAGACATTGAACGCGGGCAAGGACATGAGCCAGGCGGGCACCGAACTGGTGGTGCCGAACGTGACTGACATCGCGGCGCCGGCGAAAGCCGCCAAGGTCATCGTCGACAAATCCGATCTGACAGTCGCTCTCGCCGACGCGGGAGGAACGGTGTTCGCACAGTTCCCGGCTTCGACCGGCAGCAAGAACGACCCGTTGCCGATCGGCGACTGGAAGGTCACCGGCGTCGCCAGGAATCCCGACTTCCACTACAATCCAAAGCTGTTCTGGGATGCGAATCCAAAACACTCCAAGGCCAAGATTCCGGCAGGACCGAACAATCCGGTCGGTACCGTGTGGGTGGATCTGTCGAAGGAGCATTACGGCATCCACGGCACGCCGGAACCCTCGCGGATCTCGAAGTCGGAATCGCACGGCTGCATCCGCCTGACCAACTGGACCGCGAACATGCTGGCTGCCTCGGTGTCGCCAGGCACGCCTGCGTTGCTGCAGGAATAATCGCGACGGACGATGCGTTTGAGAAGGCCGGGACAAGCTGTTATGTCTTGTAGGGCGGAGCTTGCTCCGCTGCTCTCGCACCATGCAAAGAGCAGTCGAGCGAGCTCGGTTCTACGAAAAGCGGCCGACTCTTCCCGGCGAAGGTTTGTTCAGACGTTTCTCGCGTTGGACGCGTACGCGTGCCGCGGGATATTGTTTGCGCGCCACGCCGCGGAGCAGACACCATGTTGAAGAACGTCCTGATCTTCCTGATCGGTGCGCTGGTCGGCGCGAACGTGCTGTATTTCCTTGTCGTCCGTGATCGCCCCGCCAGCGCCGGGAGCGCGGTGACGATCACGCCGTCGCCGGCCGTTTCGGCCCCCGTGCCTGTTGCAGCGGCACCGACCACATCCACGCCCACCATCTCCGCGCAGACGGCAACCGGACCGTTGCCGCCGCCGACCTTAGCGCCAGCACCAACCGTGAATATCAACGGCTTGATCGTGCCGGTGTCGGGCATTGCCGCGAAACAGTTAAGCGATACCTTCACCGATGCGCGCGGCACCGATCGCGTGCATGACGCGATCGACATCATGGCTCCGGAAGGCACACCGGTCTTCGCGGTCGCCGATGGCAGCGTCGAGAAACTGTTCGACAGCAAGCAGGGCGGATTGACGCTGTACCAGTTCGAGCCGACCGGCAGATACGTCTACTACTACGCGCACCTGCAGCGCTACGCGCCGGGCATCGTCGATAAGAAAACGATCCGGCAGGGCGAGGTGATCGGCTACGTTGGACATACCGGCAACGCCAGTCCCGAAGGCCCGCACCTGCACTTCGCCATCTTCGAGCTTGGCCGGGAAAAACAATGGTGGAAGGGGACGGCGATCAATCCCTA
>JAJAYW010000059.1 GCA_026786005.1 Lysobacter sp.
ACCTCAAGCCGCGTCGCCTCGCATAATGTGCACATGACCGCCATCGACTACTCCCGCTATGACCGCATCCGTCCGATCCGCTGGACTGGCGATGCGCTCGAACTACTCGACCAGCGCAAACTGCCATTTACCGTCGAATACGCCATCTGCAAGACCAGCCAGGACGTTGCCGATGCAATCCACGCGCTGGCCGTGCGCGGCGCGCCGGCGATCGGTATCGCGGCGGCTTGGGGAATGGTGCTTGCCTCGCGTGATGTGGAGGCCGCGGATGGCAGGGAAGCGACGCTCAAGCTGCAGCCTGCGATGCAGCAGCTCAATGCCGCGCGTCCCACCGCCGTCAACCTGGCTTGGGCGCTGGCGCGGATGCGGCGCGTACTGGAACTGGCCGGCGCCGAATGGCGCGACACACTCGAACGCGAAGCGCGCGCCATCGAAACCGAAGACCTCGCTGCCAATCGTCACATGGGTTCGCTCGGCGCATCGTTGATCGCGCCCGGCAGCGGCGTGCTGACCCATTGCAATACCGGGTCGTTGGCCACTGCCGGTTTCGGTACCGCACTGGGCGTGATCCGCGCCGGTGTCGCGCAGCAACGCATCGCGCACGTCTTCGCCGGTGAAACGCGTCCGTGGATGCAGGGTTCGCGCTTGACGGTGTGGGAATTGCAGCAGGATGGCATCGAAGCGACCTTGATCGCGGACGCGGCTGCGTCGCACCTGATGAAGGGCGGTCTGGTGCAGTGGGTGGTGGTCGGCGCGGACCGCATTTGCGCCAATGGCGATGTCGCCAACAAGATCGGCACCTACCAGCTCGCGATCGCCGCGAAACACCACGGCGTGAAATTCATGGTGGTGGCGCCGTGGTCGACCGTCGACATGGCCACCGCCAGCGGCGATCTGATCGACATCGAACATCGCGATGCCAGCGAATTGCTCGGCGTTTCCGGCACGCGCACCGTGGCTGAAGGCATCAAAGCCTGGAACCCGGTGTTCGATGTGACGCCGGCAGATCTGATCGATGCGATCGTCACCGAGAAGGGCATCATCGAACATCCCGATGTTGCTTCAATGCAGGCCGCATTCGCCGCTTGATCCTTTAGCGCCGAGCAAGTTCGGCGATAACAAGCTGAGAAAATGTCTCGTAGCCCGGGTGGAGCCGAAGGCCATACGCGGGGCGCTTGCACGAATCACCAAAGTGCCCCGGGTATCGCCTACGGCTCCACCCGGGCTACAAGTGCTCTCGACAACCGAGTGGCGGTATCGAATGGCTTCATTGAGCGTTTGGATACAGCCAGAGATCAAGCTGCATTCCGCCTTGGTTTGAGCCTTTCCGAAATACCCTGAAACAGCACGTAAGTGATTGTTTCTGGCGAGGAATTGGTGAGACACATCGCGCCGCCGCGTGGTAGAATTCACGGGCTCCAAACCCCACCTGTCACGGTCCCCGCGAAACCTCTTTCGCAGGCTGCCTGCGGGACATGAAAACCAAGAAGACCCACGCCTGATGGCCGAACTCGCCAAAGAAATTATCCCCGTCAATCTCGAAGACGAGATGCGCCGCAGTTACCTCGACTACGCCATGAGCGTGATCGTGGGGCGCGCGCTTCCGGATGTGCGCGATGGCCTCAAGCCGGTCCACCGCCGCGTGCTCTACGCCATGAACGAACTCGGCACGCACAGCAACAAACCGCATGTGAAGTCGGCGCGTATCGTCGGTGACGTGATCGGCAAGTACCACCCGCATGGCGACCAATCGGTCTACGACACGCTGGTACGCATGGCGCAGCCGTTCTCGCTGCGCTACATGCTGGTGGACGGGCAGGGCAACTTCGGCTCGGTCGATGGCGACTCGGCGGCGGCGATGCGTTACACCGAGGCGCGCATGACGCGGCTCACGCACGAATTGCTCGCGGACATCGACAAGGAAACCGTCAACTTCCAGCTTAACTACGACGAGAAGGAATACGAGCCAACGGTGCTGCCGGCGCGTTTCCCGAACCTGCTGGTCAACGGCTCGGCCGGTATCGCGGTCGGCATGGCCACCAATATCCCGCCGCACAACCTGTCGGAAATCATCTCGGCCACCATCGCCTTGATCGACGATCCACAGATCGATGTCGAAGGCCTGATGCAGCTCGTGCCCGGCCCCGATTTCCCGACCGCGGGCATCATCAACGGCACCGCCGGTATCCACCTGGCCTATCGCACCGGTCGCGGTCGCGTACGCATGCGCGCCCGCGCCGAGATTGAGGTCGACGAGGACTCCGGTCGCGAGGCGATCGCCGTTTCGGAAATCCCGTACCAGGTCAACAAGGCGCGGTTGATCGAGAAGATCGCCGAGCTGGTGAAAGAGAAGAAGCTGGAAGGCATCAGCGAATTGCGCGATGAGTCCGACAAGGACGGCATGCGCATCTTCATCGAGGTCAAGCGCGGTGATTCGGCCGAAGTCGTGCTCAACAACCTCTACCAGCAGACGCAGATGGAGTCGGTGTTCGGCATCAACATGGTGGCGCTGGTCGACGGCCGCCCGCAATTGCTCAACCTCAAGCAGATGCTGGAAGCGTTCGTGCGTCACCGCCGCGAAGTGGTGACCCGCCGCACCATCTTCGAGCTGCGCAAGGCGCGTGCGCGTGCGCACATCCTCGAAGGCCTCACGGTCGCGCTCGCCAACATCGACGAGATGATCGAGCTGATCAAGACGTCGGCCAATCCGCAGGAAGCGCGCGAACGCATGCTCGGCAGGAGCTGGCAACCCGGGCTGGTCGGCGCCTTGCTGGCCGCCGCCGGCAGCGAGGCCTCGCGTCCGGAAGACCTGCCGCGCGGCGTGGGGCTGGTGGAAGATCGTTATCAGCTCACCGACATCCAGGCGACTCAGATCCTCGAGATGCGTCTGCACAGGCTGACCGGGCTGGAGCAGGAAAAACTCACCGACGAATACAAGTTGCTGCTGGAGACCATCCGCGGCCTGATCGAGATCCTGGAAAATCCAGACGTGCTGCTCGACGTGATCCGTGCCGAATTGTTGAACGTCAAGGAAGAATTCGGCGATGCACGCCGCAGTGAAATCCGCGCCAGCGAAGAAGACCTGGACATCCTCGACCTGATCGCGCCGGAAGATGTCGTCGTGACGCTGTCGCATTCGGGTTACGCCAAGCGCCAGCCGGCCAGCGACTATCGCGCGCAGAAGCGCGGCGGCAAGGGACGCAGCGCGGCAGCGACCAAGGACGAGGATTTCATCGACCATCTGTGGCTGGTCAATACGCACGACACGCTGCTCACATTCACCAGTGCCGGACGCGTGTTCTGGCTGTCGGTGTACCAGTTGCCCGATGCCGGCCCCAATGCACGCGGCCGCCCGATCGTCAACTGGATTCCGCTGCAGGAAGGCGAGAAGGTCCAGGCGGTGGTGCCCGTGCGCGAGTACGAGGAAGGCCGGTTCGTGTTCTTCGCCACGCAACGCGGCACGGTCAAGAAAACGCCATTGAAGGAATTCGAATACCGGCTGGCGCGCGGCAAGATTGCGATCAATCTTGACGAAGGCGATGCCTTGATCGGTGTCGAGCTGACCGACGGCGAGCGCGACGTCATGCTGTTCGCGTCGAACGGCAAGGCCGTGCGCTTCGCCGAAAGCCATGTGCGTGCCATGGGTCGCACCGCCACCGGCGTGCGCGGCATCAAGCTGACCCAGGGCGAGGACGTGCGGAGCCTGATCGTCATCGAGGGCGACGGCGACATCCTCACCGCCAGCGAACGCGGTTACGGCAAACGCACGCCGGCCGTCGATTACCCGCGCAAGGGCCGTGGCACGCAAGGCGTGATCGCACTGCGGACGACCGAGCGCAACGGCAAGCTGGTTGGCGCGATCCAGCTCAGCGACCACCACGAAGTGCTGCTGATTTCCGACGGCGGCACGCTGGTGCGCACGCGCGCAGCGGAAATCTCGCAGGTCAGCCGTAACACGCAAGGCGTGACGTTGATTCGTCTGGCTGCTGACGAAGCCTTGCAGGCGATCGAGCGGGTGGATGCGTTGCTGGTCGAGGATGACGATCGCGATGCTAAAGCCATTGCCCCCTTATCTGCTGCCAGCGAGACGACCACACCGCCGATCGTTGACATGGAGTGATCGCGCCACTTGTAGAGCCGGGCTCGCTCCGCTGCTTTAAGGCAGTGGAGCAAGCTCCGCTCTACATGAAAAAAGCGGCCATTGGCCGCTTTTTTTGTTTCAGACATTCGGACAATTACTTGCGGATCCACCCATTGAGCAAATCCGCAAACTCGTCCGCATGCTCTTCTTCCTGCGCAAGGATGCTTTCGAGGATGCGCTTGGTGGTGGTATCGCGGTCGCCGATGTAGTTGATCATCTCGCGATAGCTGTCGATGGCGATGCGCTCGGCGATCAGGTCTTCCTTGACCATGTCGCGCAGATCCTTACCTTCCTTGTATTCGGCATGCGCACGTTTCGTCAGTGTGTCCGGGTTGAGGTCTGGCTCGCCGCCGAGCTGCACGATGCGTTCGGCGATGCTGTGCGCATGTTGCTGTTCCTGTTGCGCGTGTTCCAGGAACTCGGCCTTGACCGCATCGCCCAGCATCCCCGACGCCATGAAGTAATGGCGCATGTAACGCAGCACGCACACATATTCGGTGGCAAGCGCTTCATTGAGCAGCTTGATAACGGTCGCCTTGTCAGCGGCATAGGTACCGGTGATCGCGCCCTTGTCGATGTTCTTGCGAGCATTCGCGCGCAAGGTGGCGACATTGGTCAGGCCTGCCGTACCGCTGGCACTTCCTTTTGGCGGCTGGGTCTTCACCGGCGGGGTCGCTGGTTTCTTGCTCATGGGTTCGCCTCGTGATGATTGAACTGTTTTTCCGGGAATCAGGAAATCTGGCTGAGCATGTGCTCGGCGGAAGACACCCGGTACTCGCCCGGTGCTTCGACATTGAGGTGCTTGACGACGCCGTTCTCCGCATATAGCGCGAAACGCTTGCTGCGCGTGCCCATGCCGTAACCGCTGGCGTCCATCTCCAGGCCGAGCGCGCGCGAAAAATCGCCGTTACCGTCCGCCAGCATCATCAGACCGTCGGGCGCATGCTGGCTCTGGCCCCATGCCTGCATCACGAAGGGATCGTTGACCGCCATGCAGGCGACATTGATGCCGCGACTGTGGAATTCATCGTAATGCTCGATGTAACCGGGCAGGTGCCGTTCCGAACAGGTCGGCGTGAATGCGCCCGGGACTGCGAACAGAACGACCTTGCGATCGCCGAACAGGGTCTTGGTGTCGACGGTCTGCACACCCTCCTTGAGTTGCTGCAGGGCTACTTCGGGCAAGGTATCGCCAATCTGGATGGTCATGTGGTGTGCTCGGTTTTGATGAAGAGGAAAGAGAAGTAAGCAGATTAAAGAGGAACGCGTAAGAGGGCGTCAAGACGTTCCGAGACACCGGATGCTGCGCTTGCCGCGCTGCGCCTTGGCGACAAAATCGCTATCGCATGCGGCGACACCACCGTAAATCACGGCGGCGACCTTCATTAGGCTAATCTCGGGCTGCGGCAGCGAACCCACAGGCCGTGTTTTTGGAGCGCAACATGCAGTTCAAGGATTACTATCAGGTGCTCGGTGTCGAGCCCAGTGCAGGCGAAGCCGAAATGAAGACGGCCTACCGCCGCCTTGCCCGGAAATTCCACCCGGATGTCAGCAAGGAAGCCGGCGCAGAAGAGAAATTCAAGGCCGTCAACGAAGCCTATGAGGCCTTGCGCGATCCGAAAAAACGCAGCGCGTACGACCAGCTGCGCACACGTGGCTACCGTCCCGGTGACGAAGTGCAGCCACCCCCGGGGGGCTTCGGTCAGCGCGGGCAGGGAGGGTTCGATCGCGAAGAGATCTTCGCCGGCGGCGGCGCGGGTGGCGGTTTCAGCGATTTTTTCGAGGAGATGTTCGGACGGCGTCAGAGTGGAGGCTTCGGCCAGCAAACACAGGGGCGCGGCCCCGCCCCGCGCGGTGATACGCGCGCGAAGTTGGCCGTGTCGCTCGAAGTCATCTATGGCGGCGACAGCGTGCGCATTTCGCTCAACGGCAGGACGCTGGATGTGCGCGTGCCCAAGGGCATTCGCGAAGGCCAGGCGATCCGCCTGGCCGGGCAGGGCAGCCACGGCGATCTGCTGCTGGAAATCGAATACGCCGCCCATCCGCAATTCGAGGTCGATGGCCGCAATGTCATCCACATCCTGCCGATCGCGCCGTGGGAAGCCGCGCTGGGCGCGACAGTGAGCGTGCCGACATTGGGCGGGCCGGTGGACCTGAAAATTCCGGCTGATTCCGAATCCGGACGCAAGCTGCGACTGCGTGGACGCGGTCTACCTGGAACACACAATGGCGATCAGATCGTCGAACTCGAAATACTGGCCCCGCGCGTCCACAACGATGTGCAACGCGATGCCTACGAAACCATGCGCGATGCATTTGCGGGCGATTGGCGCCGCGCGTGAGGCTGGAGGGCTTTTCTAGAGCGGAGCTTGCTCCGCTATTCTTGATCTGATGCAAAAACAGCGGAGCAAACAGCCGCTCATCCTGAGCCTGTCGAAGGACGCTCTACAGGAAAGACGACTTGCTCAGAACTTCCTCAAGCGGCTGCGTCGCCACCCAGTAAAGTGGACTGGATGATTTCAAGCAGCTCGCTTTCGCTGAAGGGCTTGGTGATGTAGGCCTTGGCGCCCTGGCGCATCCCCCACATGCGATCGGTGTCCTGATCCTTGGTGGTCACCAACACGACCGGAATGTGCTTGGTCGTTGGATCGCGCGTTACCGCACGCGTTGCCTGGAAGCCGTTGAGATTCGGCATCACCACATCCATCAGGATCAGGTCCGGCAATTCGCGCTTGGCCGCTTCGACGCCCGCAGCGCCGTTCTCGGCCGTCAAGGCCTCATGACCAAGCTTTTCGACGATGCGTCGGATGCCCATCAATTGTGAGGGCGAGTCGTCGACGATCAGGATGCGCGCCATGTGGTGTCCCCGGTGGATGCACGTCGATTGTAGCGGCGGTGCGACTACCCGCAAAGGGTCAAAGGACCACCAAGGTCCGGCCGTGCGATTTGCCCGCTAGCATGGCGTCAAAAACCTCGGGGAGTTGGTCCAGCGTCGCCTCGCGCGTGCAGATGCGATCCAGGTGCGCGGGTCGCCAGTCGTTTGCCAGGCGTCGCCAGACCTCGTCGCGAATGTCGCGCGCAGTGCCCGCGGAGGCCACGCCCAGCAGCGACACGCCGCGGATGATGAAGGGCATCACCGTGGTATCGAGTGCGTTCGACGCGGTCAGTCCGGCGCTGGCGACATTGCCGTAGGGCGCGGTTTGCGCGAGCAGGCTGGCGAGCATCGTACCGCCGACGTTGTCGAGGCCCCCGCCGAAACACGTCGATTCCATCGGCCGCGTGGTGGCCAATGCGTCGCGCCCCAGGACTTCGCTTGCACCGATCGATTTCAGATAGCCGGCCTGTTCAGCCTTGCCGCTGATTGCATGCACTTCGTAGCCGGCGCGGCTGAAGATATCGACCGCCAGCGAACCGACCCCGCCGGATGCGCCGGTCACGGCCAACGGCCCCATTGAAGGCGTCTGCCGATTCTCGATCATGCGAAATAGCGCGAGCGCCGCGGTGAAACCCGCCGTGCCCAGGATCATGCTGTCGCGCAGGCTCAAACCGGTTGGCAGGGGAATGGTCCATTGCGATTCGACGCGTGCGTAGTCGCCATAGCCGCCATCGCGCGCCTCGCTGAGACCGGACCCGGTGACCAGCACTGCGTCGCCTTCCTTGAATCTTTTGTCGGTCGATGCGACCACATGACCCGCAACGTCGATGCCGCCGACCAGCGGAAACGTGCGCAGGATTTTCCCCTGGCCGGTACCCGCCAACGCGTCCTTGTAGTTGACCGAGGAGTACGCGGTCTTGATGACGACCTCGCCTGGGTTCAAGTCATCAAGCGCGATGGTTTCGATGCCGCTGCGGTAGCCGGCAGTATCGTTGTGGATGCGGAAGGTGCGGAAGTCTTTTGGAATCGTCATAGCGGCCGATGCCTTGGTTTCGTCTTCCCAGCGAAAGCTGGGATCCATTTTGATTTGCTGGTGATTCTGCTTCACACAATATCTGTATACAAATCCCGCCATTGCGAATTTATCGATTCAACCAGTTCGATCTTCCATACGCGCTTCCAAGCCTTGATTGCTTTCTCACGTGTGATGGCTGAAACCATGTCTTCGTGCACCTCATACCAAACCAGACTGTGGACTTTGTATTTCTTGGTGAATCCATCGACTTGGTTTTCCTTGTGCTGCCAGACGCGTTGCACCAAATCCGAAGTCACGCCAATGTAGAGCGTGCCTCGCTGCCGGCTGGCAAGCATGTAAACGCAGGGTAGCCTGTATCTCATGAAGTGCGCTCCGTCGCTTTTTTTGCCGTCATCCCAGCACAAGTCTGGAGCCCATTTCCTGTTTTGATCTTCTGGTTCAGTACAAGGTCAAACGCAACGTCAAGATGGATGACCAGCTTCGCTGTTGAGAAGCGCTTCCAGCTTGCGCTGGGATGACGGGAGTTGAGTTGTCCCGGCGGATTTGAATCTTCCGTGCGATTGAAGAAACTAACGCAGATCCTTGAGACGCTTCTGGTTGAGCCATTTCGACGCTTGCACCGGCTGATATTGATTCATCCACGACAGCAAGCTGGCGATATCATCACCATGCCAAAGATCAGTACGTTGCTCCGCATGCAGGAAGCGTTCGTCGACCATGCGATCCATCATCGCAATTAACGGTTTGTAGAACCCGTCGACATCGAGAAATGCACAGGGCTTGTCGCCAAGTCCCAATTGCCGCCAAGTCAGCATCTCAAACATCTCGTCGAGCGTGCCGAAGCCTCCGGGCAAGGCAATAAAACCATCCGACAGATCGAACATCCGCGCCTTGCGCTCGTGCATCGAGTCGACGATTTCGAGCTGGGTCACGCTACGGTGTGCGACTTCCATGTCGACCAGTTGCTGCGGGATCACTCCGGTCACTTCACCACCGCCTGCAAGCACTGCATCGGCGACGATGCCCATTAGGCCGACGTTTCCGCCGCCGTAGATCAGACGGATGCCTTGTTTCGCCAGTTCGGAACCTAGTGCGGTTGCACGTTCGGCATAGATCGGCTTGCTGCCGGCGTTGGAACCGCAATAGACGCAGACTGATTTCATGGCACGCTACGGGTCAGCAGCCACTGCACCAACGACACTCCGGCGAAACCAGTGACGGTGGCCGCGGCGAATGCCAAGCCGATGTTCCAGCCTTGGCGCAATGCCAGCGCCAACACGACAAAAAACGGCAGGCTGCCGAGCACGAACCAGAAAATGTTCATCGACATATCGGCGACTTGCTGAGTATCGCGTGTGTCGGCATACAGCCAAGTGAGCACCAGCAACGAGGTCAGCGGCAGCGACGCCACCAGTGCGCCCAGCCACCCGCTGCGTTTCGCGACGGCGGACGCGACCAGCACCACGGCGACCGTGATCACCAGCTTGAGCAGGAACTGCAGGCTCACGGGCGGTTGGACTCAGTTCGCCTTGTGGATCGCGCGCTTGTCCACGGCCAAGGCCGCTTCGTGCACGACTTCGGACAGCGCAGGATGCGCGTGGCAGATGCGGGCGAGGTCGTCGGCGGAGCCGTTGAACTCCATCGCGACCACGCACTCGTGTACCAATTCAGACACAGCCGGGCCGCACAGGTGCACGCCCAGGATGCGATCGGTTTCAGCGTGCGCGATGATTTTTACGAGCCCGGCGGGCTCCGCCATTGCCACCGCGCGGCCGTTGGCTGCGAACGGGAAACTGCCGGTCTTGTACGGAATGCCTTCGGCCTTGACCTGCTGTTCGGCCTTGCCGACCCAGGCGATTTCAGGCTCGGTGTAGATCACCCATGGCACCGTGTCGAGGTTGACGTGGCCGGGCAGGCCGGCGATCAGTTCGGCGACGGCGATGCCTTCCTCGCTCGCCTTGTGCGCGAGCATCGGGCCACGGACGCAATCACCGATCGCCCACACGCCATCGACGCCGGTGTGGTTGTGAGCGTCGACTTCGATGCGGCCGCGATCATCGAGCTTGACCGTCGAGCCTTCCGCCAGCAGACCCTTGGACGCCGCCTTGCGGCCGACCGACACCAGCAGCTTGTCGAACACCAGCGTGTCTTCCTTGCCATCCGAGCCGGAGAACGTGACGTGCACGCCGTCTTTCTTGATCTCGGTCTTGCCGACCTTGGTGTTGAGGCGGATATCCAATCCCTGTTTCTTGAATTCCTTGGCAGCAGCCTTGGCGATGTCGATGTCGACAGCAGGAAGGAAGTCGGGCAACGCTTCAAGGATGACAACTTCGGCGCCCAAACGCTTCCACACACTGCCCAGTTCGAGGCCGATGACACCGGCGCCGATCACGCCGAGGCGCTTCGGGGTTTCAGTGAAATCGAGGCTGCCGACGTTGTCGACAATCCTGTCGCCATCGAATTTTGCGAAAGGCAACTCGATCGAGTCCGAGCCAGCCGCAAGAATCACGTTGGTCGCCTTGAGTTCAACTTCACTCCCGTCATGTTGCTTGACCCTGACGAGGTTGCCGTCGTGCAGCGTACCGAAGCCGGCATACGACGTGATCTTGTTGGCCTTGAACAGCATCGCCACGCCGCCGGTGAACTGCTTCACGATCTTGTCCTTGCGACCGATCATGGTGCCGACGTCGATTTTGGCGTCCTTGGTGGTGATGCCGTGTTCGGCGAAGACATGCTGCAGGTTGTGGAACTGGCGCGAGGAATCCAGCAACGCCTTCGACGGAATGCAACCGACGCGCAGACAGGTGCCACCAAGTGCAGGCTTGCCGTCTTTGCCGAGTGCGACATCGACGCAGGCCGTCTTCATGCCCAGTTGCGCTGCGCGGATCGCGGCGACGTAACCGCCGGGGCCGCCACCGATGACTACTACGTCGAAAAAATGCTGCTCGTTCATGCTTGTTTCCTGGGAAGTCGGGAGAGGGGAGAAGGGAGACGGCAGGGCAGAGCGCTATGTCTCCCCCATCACGCCGCCCATCTCCCGGCTTACATGCCCAGCAGCATCCGATGCGGGTTCTCAAGCTGATTCTTGATATCAACCAGGAACAGCACCGCGTCCTTGCCATCGATAATGCGGTGGTCGTAGCTCAGCGCGATGTACATCATCGGCGCAGCAATGACGGCGCCGCCTTCGACGATCGCGCGTTCCTTGATCGTGTGCATGCCGAGGATCGCGCTCTGCGGCGGATTGACGATCGGCGTGGACATCAGCGAACCGAAGGTGCCGCCGTTGGTGATGGTGAACGTGCCGCCTTGCAGGTCTTCCAGTGCCAGTTTGCCGTCGCGCGCCTTGGTGGCGTATTCGGCGATGCCCTTCTCGATCTCGGCGAACGACATGCGTTCGACATTGCGCAGCACCGGCGTCACCAAGCCCTTCTCGGTCGAGACCGCGATCGAGATGTCGGTGTAGCCGTGATAGATGACATCGCTGCCGTCGACCGACGCATTGACCACCGGATGGCGCTGCAACGCATTGGCGGCGGCCTTGGCGAAGAAGCTCATGAAGCCAAGCTTGATGCCGTTGGCCTTCTCGAACGATTCGCCGAGTTCCTTGCGCATCGCCATGACCTTGCCGAGATTGACTTCATTGAACGAGGTCAGCATCGCGATCGAATTCTTCGACAGCATCAGGCGTTCGGCGATGCGGGTGCGCATGCGCGTCATCGGCACGCGTTCTTCCGGACGGGCGCCGCCGCTGATGCCCGGGGTCTTGCCGCTGGCGTAGTTGACCAGGTCTTCCTTGGTGACTGCGCCCTTGCGGCCGGTGCCTTCGACCTGCGTCGGATCGATGTTTTCCTTGGCGGCGGTGAAGCGTGCGCCGGGCGGGAGATCGGTCGAGGCGGATTTGGCTGCAGCCGGAGTTGCTAAGGGTGTCGGGGCTGACACCCTTCCCGCGGGCGGTGTGTCCGCGGGTTTTGCAGGAGCGACTTCAACCGCGAGCGGTGCAGGCGTTGCTGCAGCGGCACCCTCCTCGATGATGGCCAACACTTGTTGACTCGTCACCGTGGCGCCGCTCTCGAACCTGATTTCCTTCAACACGCCATCAACCGGCGAGGGCACTTCCAGCACGACCTTGTCG
>JAJAYW010000060.1 GCA_026786005.1 Lysobacter sp.
GTGCCCGTTGGTGAAGCGCGGGATTGGGCCCGGGGGCGCGACCCGCGGCTTTTTTCGGACCGCACTTGGGCGCTATGAGCCCCTCCCGGAACCCCCCCATCGCGCCCAGGTGCGCTCCTACAAAAGCCGCGTGTCGCGCCCGATGACACAATCCCGCGATGAACGATCGTGACATCACTGAACTCGACGCCATCGCCGACCGCGCCCTCGGGCAGCTGCGCGCCATTGCGCCTGGCCTGGCGTGGACCGATGCGTTGGCGCAACGCTGTCGCGCAATGGCTGTTGCCAGCGACTTCGCCATCGCTGTGCTGGCAAGACAACCGGAATTGCTGGCGCGCCTGGCTGCCGATGCGGGGGCGTCACCGCAGCCCGTGCCGCATCTCGATGCAAGCAACCGCACGGATTGGCCGATGTTGCTGCGGCGCTACCGCGTCGCCGAATCGACGCGGCTGATCTGGCGCGATGTGCTCGGCCTCGACGATGTCGACGCGACACTGGCGGGCAGCACGCAGCTGGCAGAGACCTGCCTGCAGATTGCTCTGGCCGCGTTGGAGGCGGAATTCACCCAGCGCCATGGCGTCGTCCGCGCGCCGAACAGTGATGTGCAGCGCTTGGTCGTATTCGGCCTCGGCAAGCTCGGTGGTAGCGAGCTGAATTTTTCGTCCGATGTCGACCTGGTGTACGCCTATCCGCAGGATGGCGACAGCGACGGCCCGAGATCACTGGCGGCCGAGGACTATTTCGCGCGCCTGGGACAACAACTTGCCAAGTTGCTGGACGAAGTCACCGCCGACAGTTTCAGTCATCGCGTCGACCTGCGTTTGCGGCCGTTCGGCAATGCCGGGCGCATCGCATTGTCGTTCGCGGCGATGGAGCAGTATTTCCAGCGCGAGGGTCGCGACTGGGAGCGTTATGCATGGCAGAAGGCGCGCTCCGTCGCAGGCGACCTCGAGGCAGGCGAACACTTCCTGCAGACGTTGCGCCCGTTCGTCTACCGCCGCTATCTCGACTACGGCGCGCTGCAAGGCCTGCGCGAGATGAAAGCCGTGATCGCCGCCGAAGTCGCGCGCAAGGAACTGGCGGGCGACATCAAACGCGGCCCTGGCGGCATCCGCGAGATCGAATTCTTGGCGCAGGCCTTGCAACTGATCCGCGGCGGTCGCGATCCGGCGTTGCAGCAACGGTGTTTACTGCCGGCGATTCGCGTCCTGGTCGATGTGCGGCAGATTGCAGCGGACACGGCCGAGGCGCTGATCGAGTCGTACCGCTTCCTGCGGCAACTGGAAAATCGTCTGCAGATGTTGCGCGATGCGCAGACCCATGCGCTGCCGGACAACGCGCTGGATCGCCTGCGCATTGCTGCGGCGCTGGGTTATCCCGACTGGGCCATGCTGCAAACCGAACTCGACAGGCATCGTGCGCGGGTCGCTGCCGAATTCGCCGAGCTGCTAGCGCCGCGCGGACGCAATGCGCAGCCGGGGACGCTTGGTATCTATTGGCGCGCGCTGCCGGCGGCCGGCGATAGCGAAGCGCTGGCAGCTGCCGGGTTTGCCGATCCGGATGTGCTGGATGCGGTGTTGCGCGATTTCGCCCGCGCGCCGGGCGTACGTGATCTGACCGACGGCGCACGTGCGCGACTTGATCGCGTGTTGCCGGCGTTGATCGAGGCCGCCGCGCAATCCTCGCAACCCGATGCCACGCTGCGGCGTGCGTTGTCGCTGTTGCAGAACATCCTGCGACGCAGCAGCTATCTGGCCTTGCTCGACGAGCAGCCGTCGGCGTTGGCGCGGCTGGTGAATGCATTGTCCCGCAGCGCATTGCTGGCCGAACGACTCGCGGCCTATCCGTTATTGCTGGATGAATTGCTGGATGCGCGCGCGGTCGACGCATTGCCGCAACGCGCGGAACTTCTAAGCGAATGCGAAGCAGCCACCGCCATGGCAGGCGACGATGTCGAAGCTGCACTCCAAGCGCTCAATGAAACACGACTGGCACTGAGTTTCCGCATCGCCCTGGCCACGCTCGATGGCCGCCAGTCCGCGCGCGACAGCACGCAGCAACTGGCGTGGCTGGCCGATGCAGTCGTCACGATCGTGTTGCGGTTGTCCGAACGCGAAATCGAAGCAGCCCACGGCCGCGTGCCCGGCGCGCGTTTCGCGGTACTGGGATATGGCAGCCTTGGCGGCGAGGAACTGAGCTTCGGCTCCGACCTCGACCTGGTGTTTCTTTACGACGCGCCTACATCCGCTCATCCCCGGATCGAGTCCGGGGCAGGCTCTGAGCTTGTCGAAGGATCGGATGGCGTGCGTGCACTGGATGCGCCGCGCTACTACGCACGGCTTGCGCAGAAGCTGGTCGCGTTGCTGGGCGCACCCACCGGCGCCGGAAAACTCTACGAAGTGGATGTGCGACTGCGCCCGGATGGCGCCAAGGGCCTGCTGGTATCCACGCTGGACAGCTACGCCGAATACCAGCGCCAGCGCGCCTGGACGTGGGAGCATCAGGCGCTGGTGCGCGCGCGTTGCGTCGCCGGCGATGCGACGTTGTGCGTGGATTACGAACGTATCCGCAATACCACGCTGGCGCGGCCGCGTGATGCGGTGACCGTGGGTGACGAAGTCTCGGCCATGCGCAGGAAAATGCGCGCCGAACTGGACCGAAGCAATGCTGCGCGCTTTGACCTGAAACAAGGCGAAGGTGGCCTGGTCGATGTCGAATTCCTGCTGCAGTTCTTGGTGCTGCGCGATGCATCGCAGCATCCAGGATTGCTTGCGCCACGCGACACGATGGGCTTGATCGACGCAGCGCAGGCATGCGGCAACATCGATGGCGACCTCGCGGCCGGCTTGCATGCGGCGCATTCCGCGATGCTGACCGAAGGCCTCGCCTGCACGCTCGATCGCCGCTCGCGGCTTGCACCGGAAAGCGAGGAGATTGTCATGGCGCGCAAAACAGTTCGTACGGCAACGAAGCAATACGGACTCGACTTCGTCACGCCATGAAGTGCAGTTGTGGTGCAAGACAAAAGAAACCGTCGTAGCCCGGGCTACAGATCGAGTCGCCTTCGTACCTCATCCGCCACGCGCGCAGTCTCGCGTAGCGGTTCGACGTCGAACGGCGTCAGCGTTGAATCCATCGCACGGGTGCGGCCACGCGCAAGCAGGCTGTCGAGAAATTTTTGGGGCCGGCCGCGCACCCGTGCGGGATCGAACACAAACACCGGCGCATGCGTCGCGCACGCTTCGGAAATCATGTTCACCGAATCGGGCGAGCAGACGATGCGGTCGGCCCAGCCCAGCAAACCCGGATACGGGTTGTCGCCGTCGTCCGGACCCAGCCAGAGCACGTGCGGCGTTTCGACATAGCGATGGCGCAATGCGTCGCGCAGGGTTTGCGGCGTGCGTCGTGAAGTGCTGATCAGGACGCTGCCACCCTCGCGCGCCAGCACCACTTCCAGTTTTGCTGCCAACACCTCGAAAGCGCTGCGATCAAAGCGCGCATGCCGGCTGGGCCCACCCAGCAACACCGCGATGCGCGGCCTGGGCAATCGCGCGAATGCTGCAAATTGTTCACGCGCAGATCGCAGCCAGGCATCGTCGACCGGATGCAGGCTGCCGAGCAGGGTTATGACGTTGTCGCCGCGGACACCATCGTGTTCCGGCGCGATGACCACGTCCCAATGGGTGGGATCCATGCGCGGGTCGAGGATCTGCACCGTTTTGCTGCCGTGCGCGCGCAACACCCGCGTCGCCAACGCAGCCTGACGGCCACAGCCGATTGCAATCGGCGGCGCAGCTTGCAGGCCTTCTGCGAAAGCACGGCCAAACGCGCGGCCTGCACCGGGCCACATGCGCGGCGCGATCCAGCGCCAAGGTGCGCGTGTCTGGAGCACGACGTTACGGATCGGCAGCATCGTCAGCGCATTCGCCAACGCGGCCGCTTGCCGGACGTTGCCCGCATGGCCATCGCTGAGGATCCAGACCTGTTCCGAATGCGTCATTGCAGTGGTTGTTTGTTCCACGTATGCGCCCAATATGTTCCGGAGGCGTCGGCCTTGGCTTAACGCGGAACACTCTACACTGCGCTCCCGGTGCCGCGGTCAGGCGCGACCCATTGAATCGAAGGAGTTTGTTGATGACCGATGCACTGCCAGCGGGCGCGCTGGACACGCTGTTTCGCACCGCGCGCACCTACAACGTATTCTCCGGCGAGGTCAGCGACGACACGCTGCATCAGCTGTACGACCTGCTGAAATTCGGGCCGACCACCGCCAATATCTGCCCGGCGCGTCTTGTTTTCGTGCGCTCGCAGGCAGCCAAGGGCATGCTTGGCCCGGCGCTGGATGAAGGCAATTACAAGAAGACCATGGCGGCGCCGGTCGTTGTCATCGTGGCCCACGACATGGCGTTCTACGAAAAATCGCCGGTGCTGTTTCCGCACACCGAATCGAAATCCTGGTTCGACACCAAGACCGCAGCGCAACTGGAAACCATCGCGCTGCGCAACGGCAGCCTGCAGGGCGCGTACCTGCTGCTGGCAGCACGCGCACTGGGACTGGATTGCGGGCCGATGTCGGGCTTCGACAACGCCAAGGTTGATGCTGCTTTTTTCGCTGGCAGCAAGATCAAATCGAATTTCCTGATCAACCTCGGTCACGGCGACCGCAGCACGATATTCCCGCGTTCGCCGCGGTTGTCATTCGATGAGGCCTGTCGGATCGAATGATGTCTCACCGCCGCATGCCACTTCCATTCACGCACGTTTTGGAGGACACACCATGAAACGTTTTGGCCTTGCCGCGGCACTTGCCCTGGCCACACTGTCCGCGTTTGCCGCGCCAGGTGACACCAGTGGTGCCACCACCTACAAGCTCGATCCCAACCACACGCTGGTGCTGGCCAGCTGGAACCACTTCGGTTTCTCCAGGCCGACCGCCAATTTCGGCCAGGTCGATGGCGCCATCATCTACGACGCGAAGAATGTCAGCGCGTCGAGCGTGCAGGTCACCCTGCCGCTGGCCGGGCTGACCTCGTTTGTGCCCGCATTCGACGAACACCTGCGCAGCACCGATTTCTTCGACGCGGCCAAGTACCCTAACGTCACCTTCAAGAGCAGCAAGGTCCAGTCCGCCAGCAAGAACAAACTCAAGGTCACCGGCGAGCTGACGATCAAGGACCAGACGCGGCCGGTGGTGCTCGACGTCACCTTGAACAAGACCGCGCAGCATCCGATGTCCAAACGCGCGACTATCGGGTTCGACGCAACGACTACGATCAAGCGCAGCGATTTCGCTCTCGACAAGTTCGCGCCTAACGTCAGCGACGAAGTCACGCTGCGCATCACCACCGAAGCGGCCGTGCCCAAGGCCGAAGGCGCGAAGTAATCCTGGGCGACACCCTGCATCGCACCTTGCGGGGTGCGATGTCTTTTCAGGAACCCCCCGATGCAAGTGTTCCGCCTTGCGAACGCGCGTGGCCACGCCGATATGGGCTGGCTCGATAGCTGGCACACGTTTTCATTCGGTCATTACCACGATCCCGCATGGATGGGCTTCGGCCCGCTGCGCGTGATCAACGAGGATCGCGTCGCGCCGGGTGCGGGCTTCCCGTCGCATCGCCACGCCAACATGGAAATCCTCAGTTACGTGCTCGAAGGCGCGCTGGCGCACAAGGATGATGCGGGCGGAGGCGGCGTGCTGAGGCGTGGCGAACTGCAATGGATGAGTTCCGGTCACGGCATCGAGCACAGCGAATTCAATGCGTCGAAAACCGAGCCGGTGCATTTCCTGCAGATCTGGATCCAGCCCGATCGCGTCAATGCGCCACCGGCGTACGCGCAACAGGCATTCGATCCGGCGCAACGCCGTGGACGCTGGGCGACGCTGGCGTCGCCCGATGGCAGTGGTGGCAGCATCGGTATCCGCCAGCACGCCTGGCTGCACGGAACGTTGCTGGATCCCGGCGAGTCAGTGGAAGCCAAACTCGATCCCGCGCGCCGATACTGGATGCACGTCGCGCAGGGGCAAGCCGAAGTCGATGGCCGGCAAATGAATGCGGGCGATGCGATCGGACTGGTGGGGGAATCCCATTCGCTACAGGTCAAGGGCGTCGCGTCCACCGACATCTTGTTATTCGATCTGCCCATGTAGAAGCGACTCTGCCGCAATCATGCAAAAAACTGTGCACTGCCATGCGCGCTAAACTGCACGCATTGCTCTCAACCGGTCTTGCACCATGTCCAATGACACCACCACCGCATCCTCGCCCGCCAACGCGCAAACCCGCTACGACGTCAATCGCGCCGACCTGCCGTTGAGCTGCCCACTGCCTTCGATGGCTTTGTGGAATTCGCATCCGCGCGTGTACCTGCCGATCGAGGACGAAGGCGGCGACAGCCAGTGCCCGTATTGCGGCGCGCATTTCGTGCTGGTCGATTGATCCGCTGACGCGCGCAGTCCGTTGCCGATGCGTCGTTTGACCGTTGTGCAATTGCTGCCCGCGCTGGCCTCGGGCGGCGTCGAGCGCTCCACCCTGGAAATCACCGAGGCGCTGGTCCGCGCCGGACATCGTGCGATCGTCGTGTCCGCGGGCGGACGCTTGGTGCCGTCGCTGCAACAGATCGGCGGCGAACACATCACGCTCGATATCGGTCGCAAGTCGCCGTGGACACTCAGGCATGTCGGCGCATTGCGACGGCTGTTCGTGCAGGAGCGGGTCGATATCGTCCATGCGCGTTCGCGTTTGACCGCGTGGCTCGGCTGGTTGGCATTGCGTGGCATCGAACAGCGCAAGCGACCGGTCTTTGTCACCACCGTGCACGGCCTGAATTCACCCTCGCGTTACAGCGCAATCATGGCCAGGGGTGATGGTGTGATTTGCGTGTCAGACACCGTTCGTGAGTACGTGCTGCACCAGTACCCACGGACTGATCCTGGAAAATTAAGGGTGATTCCGCGCGGGATCGACCCATTGGCATTTCCGCGAGTCGATCAACCCGACGCTGCATTGCGCGCAAGCTTCGCATCCGAACACCCGGCGCTCGCAGGCAGCGGGCCGTTGCTGCTGCTGCCAGGCCGCGGTACGCGCTTGAAAGGGCATGCTGATGCACTGGCCTTGCTCGCCGCGCTGCGTGGTGACGACATCGATGCACGTCTGTGGATGCTGGGCACGCGTGAGGCCGGACGAGACCGCTACATTGCAGAACTCGAACAACAGGCGGCATCGCTGGGGATCGCAGACGCGCTGGCAATCACGCCACCGACGGCGAAAATTGCCGAGGCGTATGCGGCGTGCGACATGGTGTTGCAGCTGTCGCGCAAGCCCGAAGCCTTCGGACGCACCGTCATCGAAGCGCTTTCGGTGGGCCGTCCGGTGCTGGGCTGGGCGCATGGTGGCGTTGGCGAATTGCTGCATGAACTGCAGCCGCAAGGCGCGGTGACGCCGTTCGACATCGACGCATTGTTCGCTGTCGCAAAATCCATGCTTGCGCAACCGCTGCTTGCACATTCACCAGTGCCACCGGCTAACATGCCCTATACCTTGCACGCCATGCAGGACGCAACGCTCGCGGTCTATGACGAACTCGTCTCCTCCTGATACCGCCGGTTGGCGCTGGGCGCCAGCCTGGATCCTTGCATTCGTCGCGTTGTGGCCTGCGCCCGGCTACGCCGAAGGCATCATGGTGCTGGGCGCGCTCGCGGCGATCATCAAACTGGGTGCGGCGCGTTTTCGCGGTGGCACGGCACTGCTCAGCGGCCCCGCGTGGGCGCTGACCAGCGTGTTGTTCTTCGCGTACTGGTTGCCCGAATTGATTTCGTCGTTCGATGCGCTCGATCAGGGCCGCGCGTTGCGCGAGTCGTTGGTCGATCTGCGCTACCTGCCATTCCTGTGGCTGGTCGCCTCTGCGGTCGCCAACGAACGGGGCCGTCGCATCACCTTCGGCGGCCTCGGCATCATGGTCGGTGTATGGACGCTGGATGCGTTGCTGCAGGCGATCTTCGGCACCAGCCCGCTGTTCTGGGGCATCGACGCGATCAAGCAGGCAACCACCGGCAAAACGATCTGTCCGGCCATTGCTTTCGCCAGCGTGGATCGGCTCAGCGGATTTCTCGGCCCATGCAATCTCAAGCTTGGCCTCGTTCTGGCCAGTCTGTCGCCCTTCGTGCTGTACGCGGCGACGCGACGTTTCGGTGCAATCGGCTGGTGCGTAGCCGCGGCTGGATTGGGCATCGTGATGCTGCTCGCCGGCGCACGCGCGTCGTGGCTGACTTACGCCATCGTGTTGCTTTTTTCAGGTTGGGGATTGCTTGGCAAGAAGCGATTGCTGGGTGTTTTCGCCTTTGGTGCGATCGCGTTGGCACTTACCGCGCTGGTATATCCGCCGCTGCTGGATCGCATCGAACGCACCGCCGCGGTGCTGGAAGGCAACGAAAGCGGCGTCGACCAGGCCTTGTCGGGACGAACCCAGATCTGGAGCGCGGCGCTGTGCATGGTCCGCGCGCATCCGGTCAATGGTGTCGGCACACGCGGTTTCCGGGAGGCTTTTCCGCAATGCGATCCCAAGCAGGGAACCGGCAGCGCATGGGGCGAGGGCCCTGCACTGCACGCACATCAGATCGTGCTCGAAATCCTCAGCGAAACGGGCATCATCGGGTTGCTGTTGTGGCTGGCAGGCGCTGCGCTTGCCTTCCGTGCATGGCGCTACGCTTCACTGCAAGCACGCGACCGCGCGCGTCCGGCGATGCTGGCACTGGCGGTGACGGTGTTCCCGTTCAACACGCACCTCGCGTTTTATTCGACTTTCTGGGGCGGGCTGACGTTGCTGCTGGCGGCGTTGTATGCGGGCAGCCTGCTCGCAAACGAGCAGCGATGATCGCATCGTCTTCTCGCGTGCCGCTATCGGCGGTGGTGACGACCTACAACAATGCCGCGACGCTGGAAGACTGTCTTGCGAGTGTGTCGTTCTGCGACGAAGTGATCGTGCTGGATTCGGATTCATCGGACGACACGCGCGCGATCGCTCAACGTTTTGGCGCATCGATTATTGTTGAATCCTTCAAGGGCTACGGGCCGCAGAAGCAGTCTGCCATCGACAAGGCCACGCATGACTGGGTGCTGTTGCTCGATGCCGACGAACAGCTGACCGAAGCAGGTCGCGAGACGATTCGACACGAACTGGCCGCGCCGCGCGCTGACGGTTATCGCCTGCCCCGGCAGGAGTGGTTGTTCTGGCAATGGCCGCATCCAGCCACGCGGCCAAATTGGCAATTGCGCCTGTTCCGCCGTTCGCGCGGCGGCATGAATGCCGTGCCGGTGCATGCCGCGCCGGAAGTGGGCGGAACAGTGATCGATCTGGACGCGCCGTTCCGTCATTACGGCGAACCACGTCTTGCCGACCGCGTCGACAAGATCAATCGTTATTCCAGTGGCGTGGTCGAACACAAACGCGCGAAACGCCCCGCGTTGTTGGGGCTGCGCATGCTGCTGTATCCGTCAGTCGCTTTCGCCAAGCTCTACTTCGGCAAGCGCTATTTCGTCAATGGCTGGGCCGGTTTTTTCGCGGCGAAGACACAAGCGTTCTACGCCTTCCTCAAGTACGCCAAGCTGCACGAGGCAATGCAACGCACGGATGACCGAGACGCCTGACATTGGCAGGTGCGCGGCGCTTAACAACAGCAGGCTGTTCATTGATGCGCAGGCTGCTGCTTTTGTGACCGGAGCTTGCTCCGCTTCTCTGAGTGATCTCACGTCAAAAGTAGCGGAACAAGCTCTGGTCTACCTTCATCAAAAGCGTGCCAATAAGCACCTGTTGTGCCGCGCACCTACAAGTGCGATTCGCCAGTGGTTTCGATGTCGGCTTGCGGCTTCGGCGCATACAGCGACGGCGCGCCGTCCGGTTGCCGTTTGAAGCGCCGGTGGACCCATAGGTATTGCGAAGGCGCTTCGCGCACCATCGCTTCGATCGCAGCGTTGACCCGCGCGCTGTCGGTGGTTGCGTTGTCGGAGGGAAAGTCAGCCAGTGGCTCGGCGATGCGTAACACGTAGCGGCCGCCATCGCGATGATGGAAGAACGGCACCACCGCACATCCGGTCAGGCGGGCGAGTTGGTGTGACGCAGTGATGGTCGCCGCGGGAATGCCGAAGAACGGCGCGAATACCGTGTCCTTGCCGCGCATGTCCTGGTCGGGCGCATACCAGAGCACGCCGCCGCGCTTGAGGTGACGCACCGCGCCGCGGAGTTCGTCATTGTTGAACATCGCCGCGGCGTAACGCAGGCGTCCACGCATCACCGCCCACTCGAACACCGGGTTGCGATGGCGCCGGTACATGCCTGCCAGCGGGACGTGATCGCACAGTAAACGACCGCACAGTTCGAGCGTCATGAAGTGGCCAGAGATCAGCAACACGCCACGGCCTTGCGCCTGCAAGGCATGCAGATGTTCGAGCCCTTCGATGGACACGTTGCGCCGCATCGGCGCGATCGAGCCCCACCATGCGCGCGCAAACTCGAACAGACCCACGCCCAGATCGGCAAAGCTCGCATGCAGTAGTGCATCGCGCTGCGCATCGGACATATCCGGGAAACAAAGCGCCAGGTTGGTCTCGGCCGTGCGCCGGCGATCGGTTGCCAGCAACAGCGCCAACGCGCCAAAGCCGCGCCCCAGACCCCGCTGCAACCACCACGGCAGGCGCACACTCAACCACATCACTCCCAGAACCAGCCACATAGGCCAGTGACGAGGTGATCGCGGCGTCGTAGACAGTTGCGGGGGAGGGGACATGCGGCTTTCTGGCTAGAGGTGTTAGAGCGCTTCGACGCTGGGCGACCCACCGGCAACTAGAGGCCTACCGCTGTATCGTGTCCTGACGCGACAAAAACGAGGCGCAAGGCGTTGGGCCGTCAGCCGAAGAATAGCTGAATGCATGAATGATTTAGCTTGCTGGCATTGCACTTGCATCCTAGAAGGCCCCAGCATCCGACAAGGCCCCTGAGGCTGCAATCGCTCGTTTTAGTCTCAAGGAAGGACAGGATGAACTGGATCCCAGATCATGGCCTTCTTCACGAGGATTGTGTAACGTAGATGGATTCGGTAGCGCGGGGGTAACCTGCCTATAGATGTGAAGTGCAAACCATATGCCCGGTGACGGGATCAACTAGGAGGGAAGATGAACAACTCAGTAAAATTTGCCGCCATTACCCTGGCGATCGGTTCTGTGTTTGCGGCTTCAAGCAGTCAGGCTGCGCTCGTGACGTACGTCGAAACGGCAAATGCTCCATCGCATTGCCAGGCATTCACGCCGGGTGTTTCCAACACCATCCGCAATCGCGTGGTGGGATCCGAAAACATCGGCACCCCGATTGCAGTCGCATGCGCTTACCAGAAGCCGTTTTCTGCCACCAGCACCGCGCCGACCCGGGTCGAGTTGTGGTTCAGCAATAACACCACTGCTGCCTTCACGGTCAACTGCACGCTGTTGACGGGCTGGCAGGGAGCGACCGGTGCCGTCGCAGTCAACAAGTCGGTCAGTGTGCCGGCTTCGTCGAATTCGGCCACCTTTATTGCTTACACCGCAGCCGATACTCCAAGCACGACCGACACGGATCTTGGCTTTGATCAAGTTGGCGTGAATTGCACGCTGCCGACGGGTGCCGTCATCAACGACAGCTATGTTTCATACCAGGATGAGAATGGCGTTTGATTTTTTGTGATCATCAGCAGGAGCGTCCTTGACGCTCCTGTTTTTTTTTTGACTGATTGATTCGCCATGACTGATCCATCACCACGCTCCACATTTGTATCGCGTCGCCTACCATGGATTGCAGCTGCCGTTCTTCTCCTGATCATCGTTGTGATTACCGTAGGTCGGCTCGAACTGACAGGCTCCCAGAATGGGAGTAACGGTACTGCCGTACAAAACGCACCTCCGACGCCTGCCCCTGCGCCAAGTGCAGCGATGGGGACATCGCCCCGGCGACGGCCCGTGACTGCCGAGGATGCAACGATGGTCTCCAGGCACAGGACTGAACAACGACAAAAAGTGCAGGAAACGGTCGACACCGCGCAAAGTGGGCTTGCCGCCCAGTTCAACGGGGAAAAAACTGACACTGCCTGGGCGCCCGCCAAGGAGCGCAGCCTCGCCGCGCTCAGCACTTCAGATCAGATCAAAGGCTTGAATGCCGACATCAGCAACCTGTCGGTCAACTGCAAGTCCACCGTCTGCCGCGTCACTGGCGATTTTCCAACGATGGTGGCTGGCGATGATTGGTTTACGCTTTACATGAACAACGTCGCTCCTGAAATGTCGTACGCCTCCTACAAATACGTCCCAAACAAGGACGGGAGCTTCAGGATCGAAGTGTATGGAGTTGGGCGGAAGTAGCGCCTTCTTGAGGCCCCTCCAGGGTGGCCTTGACGCAGTCGAAGCGATTGAAGTACCAGCGGCGTGATGTGGAATGGCGGCGATGATATTGATTTGCATCCTGGTCTCCGAGAGCCGGTGGTCGCAATACGCTGCTGGAAAGTTCCATCATCAGAGTCGGAATAGTGCGCGCCTGCGGTTGAAACGCTAATGCTGCACGCTCCATCGACGTTGCAGGTGTCGTCCCGCCTTATTCAGCGATCAGCAGACCTGCATACATTGACGTTAGGTCGTTGGCTGCCAAGTTTGATCAAGGCGCTGCGGCATGCAGAATGACTAAGAAAGGATAAGTGGTGCAAAAAATACCTCTTGGGATAGAACCAGCTGCAGAGAGCCTGGGGCTTGAACTGCGGCCGGGCGAAGCGCATTACCGTGCCTACGTCGGCCCGCCGGATGACTACGACCTCGTGGCAGCAATGGCGCTCGGCTTGCTGACGATACTAGGGCTTCGTCAGCAGCATCGACTGCTCGACATTGGCTGTGGTTCGCTCCGGATCGGACGTCTGCTCATTCCTTATCTCAATCGTGGCGGGTATACGGGCTTGGAACCCAACGAATGGCTCGTACATGAGGGCATCCAGAGTGAAGTTGGGCAGGACCTGATCGACATCAAGCAGCCCCGTTTCGTGTACTCGGATTCGGCTTCCGAGCTCCTTGCTGAAGGCGGCAAATACGATTACCTGCTTGCGCAGTCCATTTTCAGTCACTGCGGCATGGATCTGCTTGACCAGTGGCTTGCCCAGGCAAGCGGGTTGCTAGGGGAATCCGGGGCGCTGGTCGCGACATATATTTCCAGCGATACGGATACCGAACGTCGCGGCTGGATTTATCCAGAATGCGTTGTTTTCACATCCAAGACTCTGGACGCGCTGGCGCGCAGGCATGGCTTGGAGTTTGTGCCGCTGGATTGGCATCATCCGAGGCAGAGTTGGGTCGTGTTTGCCAAGCCCGGATTCGAAGCCGATTGGTATCGAGATCGCCGCTTGTCCTGGAATGCATGCTTCGACCGATTCAATGACAGAAGGCAAGTACATGCCGACGTATGAAGCAGCTTCTTGCAAGTGCAATCCGATGCGGGGGTGAATCCCGATACCGACGCCAATCCCTGATCGACAAGATCAGTCCTGCCTGCGTGTCTAAGGTTGGGGAACCCGCGGCTTCGCTATGCTGTAACGATGAACGGTGATCCCATCGAAGGCATCTTTCGCCGCCTGTATTCGGTAGCGCTGTATGTGCTCGTGCCGATCACCGTGTACCACCTGATCTGGCGAGGCTTTCGCCAGCGCGAGTATTTCCAGCGTTGGAACGAGCGCTATGCGTCGTATGCCACAGCGCCACAATCGGCCCCGGTCTGGGTACACGCGGTGTCAGTAGGCGAGGTCAGCGCTGCCGCGCCGTTGGTCAACGCATTGCGACGCGAACGCCCCGATTTGCGTCTGGTGATCACCACGATCACCCCCACCGGGTCCGAACGTGTGCGCAGCCTGTGGGGCGACACGGTGGAGCACGTTTATCTTCCCTATGACTTGCCGGGCGCGGTGGGGCGTTTTCTCGACCACTTCCAGCCGCGGCTCGCCTTGATCCTGGAGACGGAGTTGTGGCCGAACCTGCTGTTCGGTTGCCGCGATCGCGGCATCCCGGCCTACGTGCTCAATGCACGATTATCCGAACGCTCGCTGCGGGGCTATCGCGTGCTGGCGCCATTGATGAAACGCGCGTTGCGGACCTTGTGCTGCATTTCCGCTCAATCGGCGGCCGATGGCGAACGCTTCCGCAAACTCGGCGGCGTGCCGGAGCGCATTTTCGAGACCGGTAACCTGAAATACGACGTTGCCGTCGCTGATGATGTGGAGGAATTCGTTGCATCCTTCCGCGAGAGCGCAGGTGCGTTGCGTCGCGTCTGGATCGCCGCCAGCACACACGATGGCGAGGAGGACGCCGCCATGGCCATGCACCGGCACTTGCGGCAGCGATGGCCGGACACGTTGATGTTGTGGGCGCCGCGACATCCGGAGCGCTTTCGTGCAGTCGCGCAATCTGCGATCGAAGCGGGCTGGCGCGTGGCGACGCGGCGGCTGACGCGCTGGCCGGACGCCAGCGACGATGTCTTTGTGATCGATACGCTGGGTGAGCTGAGCAATTTCTATGCGTGCGCCGAGGTGGCGTTCGTCGGCGGCAGTCTGCAACCGATCGGCGGACACAACCTGCTCGAACCGGCTGCAGCCGGGACGGCGATCGTTACCGGGCCGCATCTGCACAACTTCAGCGAGATCGCGGCCAAATTGCACGATGCCGGCGCGCTGCGGATTGCAGCCGATGCGGATGCCGTTTCGGCTGATCTGGAAGCATTGCTGGAAGATGCATCCGCACGCGCGACAATGACGCTTGCGGGGCGTGCGTTGGTCGATCAGGGGCGGGGGGCGTTGGCGCGGACGATGGCGCTGATTGCGCCGGATTTGCCGGTGTGATGCGCTGGAACAGCGCCGTGTTGAGCGGAGTTTGCTCCGCTGCTTGTCGCGTAATGCCCAGGTAATGCCAAGAGCAGCGGAGCAACCTCCGCTCTACAGGGAAACTTACGGCGTGGACTTCAAACGCGCTTCCGGTGTGGCCGTCAGCAGGCGGTTGATGTCCTGTACGTCGGCGACATCCAGCGTGCCGGCGGCCTGCTCCAGCAACAAGCGGTTCTGCAGGAAGTTGTAACGCGACAACGCGTACTCGCGCTCGGCGTTGAACAGGGTCCGCTGGTTGTTGAGCACGTCGAGCACGGTTCGCGTGCCGACTTCCAAGCCGACCTGCGACGCGTCGTAGGCGCTGCGCGCGGAGAACACCGCGAGGCGGCGGGCTTCGACCTCGCTGATGCCGGCGACGAGCGTCTGGTAGGCGTTGCGGGTGTTGCGCACCAGTGCGCGTTTTTGCTGCTCGAATTCGTCCTGCGCGACATCGCGTTGCGCGATGGCCTGGCGCACCTGCGATTGCACTGCGCCGCCGGAGAAGATCGGCACGTTCAGGGTCAACCCGATACGAGGGCCTCGATTGTCGTTGTCGGATGGAAACGTGATGCCTCTGGACGTGCTGTCTCCAAAGCTTCTCTGGTCGCCGTAACCGCCGCTGACATACAGCGACGGCCAGTGCCCTGCGCGCGCGGTTTCTATGTTCGCTTCCGAGGACTCGACTTGGAATTTCTTGGCGATCAAGGCCGGATTATTCTCGACCGCGCTGTTGACCCAGCCTTCCGCCGCTTGCTCGACCGGCAATGCAGGCTGGAAGTTTTCGGGCAGACCCTTGAGGTTGCGCACCTCCTGCCCGGTGAGTTCGACCAGCGCCTGATAGGCATCTTCAAGTGCATTGCGTACGACGATGGTGTTGGCGCGGGCGCTGTCGTATTGCGCGCGGGCCTCGTGCACGTCGGTAATCGGTGCCAGGCCGACTTCCAGGCGCTTGTCGGCGAAATCGAACTGTTTCTTCAGGGCCGCTTCCTGGGCTTCGGCGGCGGCGAGCGTTTCGGTGGCGACCAGCACGTTGAAATAAGCCTGCGACGTGCGCGTAACCAGCGTGTCGCCTGCAGACTCCAACTGGAAATCGCTGGCTTTACTCAACGCGTTCTGGCTTCGCAGCCGAGTGAAATTGCTGCGGTCATACACCATTTGCCGCGCGTTGACGTCGAGGTTTCGCGAGGTGGTTTCACTTTCGCGGTTGACGTTGAACTGAATCGGCGCGCCGGTAACAGGATCGAACTGGGTCTGGCTGGACGCGCCATCGCTGCGCGAGCGCTGCAACGTAGCGGTGCCATCGATCTGCGGCAACATCGCCGCACGCGCCTGCACCGCGCCTTCGCGGGTAGCGAGGCGTTGCGACTCGGCGGCAGACAGTTGCGGATCGCTGCCGCGTGCAAGTTCATAGGTCTGCAACAGGTCTTCGGCGAAGGCGCTGGCCGGCAGCAATGCCAGGGCGAGGGCGAAAACGAGGGGGCGGCGACGCATATGCAATCCTTCGATCAAAAAACTGGAGTTAGAGCTGGAATTCGGCAACTGGCGCGGCGCCAGCGAGATAAGGCACATCGGTTTCAAACAATGATTCGATGCGCGGACCGTTGACATCGTTGTGCAAGCAGACAGCTTCCATGACCGGCGATTGGCCGCGGATCACGAACAACCGGCCGCCCGGATGCAGCCAATCGGTGAAACGTGACGGGATGGTGTCGACCGCGGCGGTCACGCAGATCGCATCGAAACGCCGATCGGTGTCCCATGCCAGGGCATCGGCGATTTCAATGCGGACATTGCTGTCGTATCCGTGTTGCGCCAGGCGCTCATGCGCAGCCGTCGCCAGTTCCGGATTGATTTCCAGGCTCACCACGTCGCGCGCCAGGCGCGCAAGGCAGGCAGTGATGAAACCGCTGCCGCTGCCGATTTCCAGCACTTCGTCGCCGGGTGCGACTTCGAGCGCCTGCAACATGCGGCCTTCCACCACCGGCTTCATCATCGTCTGGCCGTGGCCGATCGGCAGCGCCAGATCGGTGTAGGCAAGCGCGCGATATTGGTCCAGCACGAAGGCATCGCGCGGCACGTCGCGCAGCGTGGCCAGCACGCGCGCATCGAGCACGTCCCACGGACGGACTTGCTGCTCCACCATGGTTTCGCGGGCTTTGGCGTAATTGATCGTCATCGGAATGGTTTGTGTGTGTGGTCAGCGCGCAAGTTTAATGGGCCGTCGTCGCACGCCGTCGGCACAGGATCGCCCGCGGCTCTTGCGCGACTGAGTGCCAGAAGTCACCGAGACTGGCGGCGTCCGTGCACCAACGTGGTCGCTGTCAGCGCGTTGCATGGGCGCGCAGGAACAAGTCGACGGTGGCATTGATGTGGGCGTCGAGATCGCACGCGTCCGGTGCGCAGCACAAGCCACTGGCCATGCGCATATGCAGTTCGCCCTTGAGCAGGCAGAAGAATTGCGAGGCGGCGCGGCGGACGTCCGGCACCTCCAGCTCACCAGCATCGGCACGCGCCTGCACGAACGCGGCGAAGGCCTCCTGCACCCGTTGCGGCCCGGCCTTCCAGAACATCTCGCGCACGTGCAGGTCGCTGGATTGGGTCAGCATCATCCGGTGCATTGACAACGCTTCATCGCTGGTGATGAGTGCGAAGAACGCCCGCGCAATGCTGGTGAGCTGCGCACATAGCGGGCCCTGGAGGTGTTCAGCCATGAACAGCTCCGGTGGCAGCAGTTCCTCGCACTTGGCGCTGACCGCCGCGAAGAACAACGCGTCCTTGTCGCCGAAATGGCTGTAGACCGTGAGCTTGGAGACGCCGGCCTCGGCCGCGATCTGATCCATGCTGGTGCCGTCGAACCCCTGCGCCGTGAACAGGCGCTTGGCCGCGTCCAGGATCGCGGCGCCCTTGCCGAGGTCTTTCGGCCGGCCGGCGCCGAGCGGCTTGGGTGGCGTGGACGTGGCGGACGCGGGTGACATCCCTGTAATACTAGACTAGCTAGTTTGTTATTTATAGCGAACCCGGGCCTGGGGTTCATCTGGCTGAGGGTGTGCCCGCGCCGGGACGGCGTCAGCCCTTGGGATCACTCGACGTGCCGCCCGTGTCGCCCCGAGCCGTCCTGCAGACCAGCACCGCGTTGGTGCCGCCGAATGGCGAACGCGTTGGACATCGCTATCTCCACACCGGCCACGGATCGTGCGCCCTCGGTGACGTAGTCCAGATCGCATTCCGCATCGTCAACGCGCAGGTTGATCGTCGGCGGAAGCGTCGCCGCTTCCAGCGCCAGGAGCGTTGCAACGAGTTCGATGGCGCCCGCGGCACCGAGCAGATGTCCGTGCATGGATTTGGTCGAGCTGACGGGAATCCGATACGCGCGCTCGCCGAAGACCTGCTTGATGGCGCCGGTTTCGACAGCGTCGCTGGCAGCGGTCGCGGTGCCGTGGGCATTGATGTAACTAATGTGCTCGGGTCCTAGTTGCGCGGACTGCAGCGCAAGCGCCATCGCCCGCGCCTGCCCTTCGATGGTCGGACGGGTGATGTGTCCGGCATCGGTGCTCAGGCCGTAGCCGATCAGTTCGCCGCGGATGCGGGCGCCGCGTTGCATTGCATGGTCCCAATCCTCCAGCACGAGCATCGCCGCGCCTTCGCCCAGCACCAAACCGCTGCGGTCGCGAGCAAAGGGTTTGTAGGATGCCGCCGGATCGTCGGCATCTTCGATCGCCAGCGTCTTGAGCGCTTCCCACGCCTTGAGGGTCCCGAAGGTGAGCGGCGCTTCGGCGCCGCCAGCCAGCATCACCGACGCCTCGCCCGCGCGGATGCGCCGCCACGCCTCGCCCACCGCCACGCCGACGAGGAGCACGCGGAGGAATAGGTGAGATTCGGACCACCGAATCCGTGTTCGATCCCGACCCATGCGGCGGCGGCATTGGCCATCACGATCAGCACGCTGAAGGGTGGCAGGCGCGCGGCGTTCTGCGCATCGAGTGCGCGATAACCGTCGTCGACCGTATTGCCGCCGCCCATGCCGGTGCCCAGAAACACGCCGGCATCCTGCGCTGGAGCGCATTGAGTTGCAGATCCGGTTCGGCCACGGCTTGGGCTGCGGCGACGAGGGCAAACTGGGCGACCCGATCGAGCATGTGCAGCTTGGGTGGCGGAAACCAGGACGAACCGTCGAATGCTGCCGGCGGCGATACGCGTCGACATTCGCTCGACGAAATCCGCGTCGAGCCTGCGAACGCCGGACCGGCCTGCGATGAGGTTGGAAAAAAAATTCCGGTGTACTGTTGCCCAGCGGCGACACGACGTGCAGGCCGGTGACGGCGACGCGTCTCACGCCGAGGGCTCGCTCCGGGACACCGCCTCGTCGCGTTCGGCGATCAGGCGATTGATATACGACGCCACGTCGCCCGAGGTCTGGAAGTCGTCCGGCGTATCGGCCGCCACCACGTCGAACCGGTCTTCGAGGGTGAAGATCAACTCGATCAACGCCAGCGAGTCGATCGCCAGTTCCTAGAGGACCGTATCCGTGGTGAGGCTGTCGGGCGCCAGTGCGTAATCCTTGGCAATGATCCCGCGCAGTACCGCAAAGGTGTCGCTGTCCAATAGTGTCCCCTGACTAATGCGAGTGGACGCGGTTCGCGACGGGGTCCACGACGCGCTGCACCTTGGCGCCCTGGCGGGCGCTGGCGGTGAGGATAACCGGCCAGCGTTGCAGCAGCGGCAGCAGCGTGCCGGAGGCCCAGGGCCGCATCGCCAGGTGCGCGAACGCCGCCGCAAGGCGGATCCGTCGGGCGAAAC
>JAJAYW010000061.1 GCA_026786005.1 Lysobacter sp.
CCTGCGTGGGGTCGTCCACGTCGATTTCGTTGCGCTCCTTGATGTTCACCGGGAACACCAGCGGCCAGTCGGTGTCCTTCTCCACGGCCTGCATGAACTCGTCGGTGACCAGCAGCGAGAGGTTGAACTGGCGCAGGCGCCCGTCCTCGCGCTTGGCGCCGATGAACTCCTTCACGTCCGGGTGGCTGACGTCGAAGGTGCCCATCTGGGCGCCGCGGCGGCCGCCGGCCGAGCTGACGGTGAAGCACATCTTGTCGTAGATATCCATGAACGACAGCGGGCCCGAGGTGTAGGCGCCGGCGCCGGACACGTAGGCGCCGCGCGGACGCAGCGTCGAGAACTCATAGCCGATGCCGCAGCCGGCCTTGAGCGTCAGGCCGGCCTCGTGGACCTTGCCCAGGATGTCGTCCATCGAGTCGGTGATGATTACCGACACCGTGCAGTTGATGGTGCTGGTGGCCGGCTTGTGCTCGAGCGCGCCGGCATTGGACGTGATGCGGCCGGCGGGGATGGCGCCGCGGCGCAGCGCCCACAGGAAACGCTCGCCCCAGTATTGCTGCTTCTCCGGCGTGTCCTCGGCCTCGGCCAGCGCCCGGGCAACGCGCTGGTAGGTGCCGTCGATATCGGCATCCAGCGCCTCGCCTGATTTGGTCTTGAGCCGGTATTTCTTGTCCCAGATGTCCAGCGATGCGGGCTGCATCGTGATCTCTTCGTTCAAAGCAGCGTCGTCCGGGCCGGACTTGACCATCTCAAGGCGCACTGTGCTCATGCTTGTCGAATCTCCTGTTGCCGGCATTGGCTGCCGCTAGACGTAATTGGGTTTGTTTCTTGCAGTGTTGGATCGGGCAGTGTTGGATCGGGTCGGGAGCGCGGAGGCGATCGTGTCGCGACTGCCTGCAGGCGAACTGTGTTGCGACCACTGCACGCACGCGTCCACCCCCGTCGACGCCAGTTTCTATCCGGAAAAACCCCATAACTTGGGCTTCCCCAGCCCCGGCAACCCCAAGATGTAGTGGCTGCCCGGAAAGCCACGCTACGCCCGGCCGGAACCGAAGTCAACCGCAAAAGCGCTCGTCCGGAAGCAAATACGGAAGATCGCTGCGTCTCCGCTGGAGGCGGTTTTCGACGTGGCCGTCGGGCGCGGACCGGACCTTCGGCGTGCTGCCGGTGCTGCGGCTGCGCAGTCGGCATCCGGCCTCGCCGCGAACACCGACATGTCGCCACCATCGTCCGCAACCGCTGGAAACTTCATGGCCAATTCAAGGGTCCTTGCCGACACTGGGTCCAACACCCTGCGCAACGCACTCGCGACTGGCGATCATCGGCGCCACCCACCGACCTTGATTCATGAGCGTGCCACAGCGATTTCACGCCTCTGCCACCCCTCAACACGGATAAAGACAGCCCATGCGTCCACTCCCCACCTTGCTGACTTTGGCGGCTGCCGCAGCGTTCGGCGGCCTTGCCGCGACCGCGATCCGCGACGCGGTTGACGTGCCTGCACACGCCGAACCCACCACCGCCATCGCGATTCCAGGCGTGGCCGCATTGCCGGTGTCCGTTGACGGTCAGTTGATGCCATCGCTGGCGCCGATGCTGCAACGGGTGACGCCGTCGGTGGTCAGCGTCCACAGCAAGCAACGCATCCGCAATCCGTTCGCCGACAATCCGGTGTTCCGGCGCATGTATCCCAACATCCCGCTGGAGCGCTTCAACGAATCGCTGGGCTCGGGGGTGATTGTCGATGCGCAGCGCGGTTACGTGCTGACCAACCACCACGTCATCGAAGGCGCCACCGAAGTGTCGGTGACGCTATCCGACGGGCGCACGCTGAAGGCCGACTTCGTCGGCTCCGACGCCGATACCGACGTGGCGTTGATGCGGATTCCGGTGCAGAACCTGCGCGCCATCCCGCTGGCCAACAGCGGCAACCTGCAGGTCGGCGATTTCGTGGTCGCGGTCGGCAATCCGTTCGGCGTCGGGCAGACGGTGACGTCGGGCATCGTCTCGGCCGTCGGCCGCAGCAACCTGCCGGGCGTGGGCTTCCAGAATTTCATCCAGACCGATGCCTCGATCAATCCCGGCAACTCCGGCGGCGCGCTGGTCAACCTCAAGGGCGAACTGGTCGGCATCAACACCGCCAGCTTCAATCCGCAGGGCAGTGCGGCCGGCAACATCGGCCTGGGGTTCGCGATCCCGGCCAACCTGGCCAGCGACATCATGCGGCAGCTCGCCTCGGGCGGGGCCGTGCGGCGCGGCACGCTGGGGATCGATACGCAGGACGTGAGCGAGCGCATCGCAGCCAGCCTCGGCCTCGATCAGGCGCGCGGCGCCGCGGTGACGCGCGTGTATCCCGGGTCGGCGGCGGCGTCGGGCGGGTTGCAGGTGGGCGACGTGATCGTTGCGGCCAACGGCCAGCGCATCGACAACAGCGATGCGCTGCGCAATTTCCAGGGCCTGCAGGCGGCCGACGCGCGCGTGACGCTGGACGTGATCCGCAACGGCCGCGAGCTGCAGCTGGTCACCGGCTTGCGCGAGCAACCACGCGCGTTCGTCGGCAATGCGCTGGATCCACGCCTGGCCGGTGCCACTTTCGCCGAATTGCCCGAGGCCACGCGTCGCGCCGGCCTCGCCGGCGTGATCGTCGAAAAAGTGGAGCGCAACAGTCGCGCCGCGCAAAACAACCTGCGCGAAAAAGATTTGATCACTGCCAGCAGCAGTGGCCAGTTCAGCGACCTGCCCAGCTTCCGCGCCAGTTTTTCCCGACAACCCACGCAACTCATCCTGCGCGTGCAGCGCGGCAATCGCAGCGGCGAATTGTTGATGCAATGACGCGCCGCTGACCAACGTCCACGTAAAACTTCCACCCACCCCGCAATCACCCCCAGGAGCAAGACGATGAACATGTCCCCGACCGCAAGCGACAGTGTCAAAGGCAACCTCAGCGAAAGTGGAGGACACATCATGCAAGCCGCCTCGGCCGCAGGTGACGCCATCAAGAGCGCAACCGCCGCCGCCGGCGACGAACTGAAGCTGGGCAAGGCCAGCCTGAAAGCCGAACTGGCCGACGGCGCGCTGGCCGGCATCACCGCGATGGAAAACCTCGGCTCCGCCACCAGCGAGCAGATGGACGTGTTGATGGAAAAGAGCCGCGACGTGATCGACAGCGCCGCCGAACTGATCCGCGAGCGCCCGCTGACCGCGTTCGGCATGGCCTTCGCGGCCGGCTGGCTGATCGCCAAAGTCTCGCGCAGCAGCAGCGACAAGTAAGCCGCGGCGATGAGCGACGCGCCTGCCAACGCCGCTGACGCCGACACTGACGCGCCGCACAAACCGCCGCCGCTGGAGGAATCGCTGCGCCAGGTGCGCGATGCGGGACGCTCGGTGTGGCACGCGGGCGGCGACGCCGGCAAGGCGTTCCGCACACTGCTGACCGCCGATGTGTCGCTGGCGCGCAGCGCGTTCGGGCGGACGCTGGCGTTGACCGGGGTCGCGATCACTTTCGGCGCCTCGGGCTGGTTGCTGTTGATGGCGGCGTTGATCGTCGGCCTCAGCCGCGGACTGGGCGTGCCGTGGGCGGTGTCGATGCTGATCTGCGCGATCGTCAGCCTGGTCGCAGCGGGTGTCGCCGCTTGGTATGGGCAGCGCTATTTCGAGCACACCCGTTTGCAGGCCACGCGCCGGCAGTTGGCGCGGATTGGCATCGGCGAACTGGCCGAGTTCACACCCGAAGCCGGCGATGCCGTGTCGACGCGCGAAGTCACCGAGCGCGATCTCACCACGGATGCCGCAGGCAAACCCTTGAAGGACGACCTCGGCGTCGATGTGACTCCGCCATGAGTGCGCACCATGAGTTTTGAGGACCTCATTGCCAAGGTGGACCAGGCTGAAAAGGCGCTGGAAGCGAACGAACGCCGCGTTGCCGCGGACTGGCGGCAACTCAAGGGTTCCTGGCGTGAGGCGTGGACGCCGGGGCGCATCGTGCTGGCGGGTTTGATCGGCGGTTTCCTGACCGGACGCGCGCGACCGCTCGCACGCGCCGGGGGCGGCGGGGTGTTGCAGATGATCACGGCACTGTCGGGCCTGTTCGCCGGCAGCAGCGCGCAAGCCGCGGCCGGCGAAGCCGAACACGCCGCGCACAATGCACAGCAAACTGCTGCTGCGGTGTCGCCGGAAGCCGCCGCGCAAGCCGCGGCGCATCAGGGCGTCGCCGAAATGGAAACGCCATGAGCGCGCCAGACGACACCACGGCCGACGACAGCACGTCCGATCACGACGGGCCCGATGAAGGCGGCCCCGACGAAAGTGCACCGGAAGACCACGCGTCCGGCGAAGACGGACAAGACGAGAAGATTCCAAAAGCGCCCGAGCCGCCGCCCATGGTTGCCCCCGTATCCGCCACATCGGGGCTAACGACAACCCCAGCCGCCGCCACGCCCGTGGTTGATACCGGCACGCGTCGACGGCCGCGTGCATCGACCGCACTGCTGGTGCTGGCGACGCTGGCGGTCGGCTACACGCTGTGGGCGGCGCAGGGATTGATCCTGCCGGTGTTGTTGGCAATGTTCTTCGCACTGGTCGGCAATCCGATCATCCGCACCCTGCAGAAAATCTACGTGCCGCGGTTTGTCGGTGCACTGCTGGTGATCACGCTGGGCATCACCGGCGCCGTGACGCTGGGCCGGCAACTGATCGAGCCCGCCGGCGAATGGATGCAGCAGGTGCCGCGCGAAATGCGCGACCTCGCGCCGAAATTGCGCAAGCTGACCCGGCCGATGCACGAAGCAACCCAGGTCGCCGAAAACATCGCCCGCGCAACCGAAACACAGACCGGTGGCAAGCCGCTCGAGGTAGTGCGCACCGAGGTCAACGACCCCTACAAATACCTGACCGCCACGCCCAAGCTGATCGCCTCGATCCTGGCGCTGGTGCTGCTGACCTTCTTCTTCATGACCTTCGGCGACAGGTTGCAGCGCCACGCATTGGCGCTGCTGCCGACGCGGCAGAAAATGCGGATCTCGCTCGACATCATGCAATCGATCGAGCGCGAGATTTCGCGCTACGTGCTCACCATCACCATCATCAACCTGATGGTCGGACTGGTGTTTGCGGGCGCGCTGATGTGGCTGGGCGTGCCGATGCAGGAAGCCTTGCTGTGGGGCACGATGGCGGCACTGCTGAACTTCGCCCCGTACGTCGGTCCGCTGATCGGCGTGCTGGTGATGCTGGTGATGGGATTCGTGACCTTCGACGAGGTGTGGTTGTCGCTCGCACCCGCCGCGATCTACCTGGGCCTCCACACCATCGAAGGCCAGATCCTCACTCCCGTCGTGCTGGGCAAGCGCATGGCGCTGTCACCGTTGATGCTGATCCTGGCGCTGATGTTGTTCGGCTGGCTGTGGGGCATCATCGGCTTGCTGCTCGCGGTGCCGCTGCTGGTGTGCGTCAAGATCGTGCTGGCGCGGATCGAGGGAATGGAAGGCTGGGCGACGTTGCTGGAATGACAGCCCCCTGGCGGCGCTTGCTTCGCTGCTTTTTTTCCGGGCGCTGGAAGCAAAGAGCAGGCGAGCAAGCTCGGTTCCACAGGCTCGGTCCCACCTTGAAACAGCGCGGTAAACTCTGCACGTGACCTTCCCCATCCGCGCCATCACCCTCGATCTCGACGACACCCTGTGGCCGATCGCCCCCGTCATGCTGCGCGCCGAGCAGCAACTCGACGCCTGGTTGCGCGCGCACGCCCCCAAGGCTGCGGAACGCTGGCCGATCGAGGCGATGCGCACCTTGCGTGATCGCATTGCCGAGCAACACCCGCATCTGGCGCACGACTACACCGAGCAGCGCCGGATGACGTTGGCGCACGCGTTTGCCGATAGCGGCGAAGACCTTGCGCATGTCGACAGCGCCTTCGCCATGTTTTATGCCGCACGCAACCAGGTGCAGTGCTATCCCGATGCCATCGCCGCACTTGAGCGCATCGCCGCGCGCGTTCCAGTCGCGGCGCTGACCAATGGCAACGCCGACCTCGATACGATCGGATTGGCTCGGCATTTCGCTTTCAGCCTCGGCGCGCGCGAGCACGGCCAGCCGAAACCATCCGCGTGCATCTTCCACGCCGCCTGCACGCGGCTCGGCGTCGAACCGGCGCAGGTGTTGCATGTCGGCGACGACATCGAGATGGATGTCGTCGGCGCCGCGCAAGCCGGCCTGCGCACCTGCTGGATCAATCGCGAACAACGCAGCTGGCCACGCGCCGACCTCCGTCCCGACCTGGAGTGCAGCACACTCGCCGGGTTGGCCGAGTGGCTCGAGCTACAACCCGGTTTCGATCCGCAACCATCCGACGCTTCGCACACGGCCGCCGCATGACACTCCCGCACGGATTCACCAGCGCCACAACCGATGCAAAACCGCTGTATTGCGTGCAGCGCGCAGGCTTGAATGGCTGGCGACAAGCACAGTTGCCGAACGTCGGCAGCTGGATCGATGCGCATACCTTCGACGCCACGTCCGGCAGCCTGCTCCTGCTGCCCGGCGACGATGGCATCGCCGGCGCGGTGCTCGGCATCGGCGATCCGCTGGATCCATTCGCGTACGCACACGCGCCGTCCGCGCTGCCGCCCGGCGACTGGAAACTTGCCGGCGAACTCGATGTCGACACACGCAAGGCGTTGTTGCTGGGCTGGGGCCTGGGCAGCTACAAATTTGCGCGTTACAAGCAACCCACGCGGCTGCCGGCGCAGCTGGTCGTCGACGCGGTCGATGCCGATGACGAAACCTTCGCCATCCTCGCCGCCTGCCTGCGCGTGCGCGACCTGATCAACACGCCGACGCAGGACATGGGACCGCAGCAGCTGGAAGACGTCGCGCGCGAGATCGCCAAGATGCATGGCGCGCAGGTCGACGTGATCACCGGCGAAGCGTTGCTTGAGAAAAACTTCCCGGCGATCCACGCCGTCGGCCGCGCCTCGCACCGCGCGCCGCGTCTGATCGAGCTGCACTGGGGTGACGCTGCGCATCCGCACGTCGCCATCGTCGGCAAGGGCGTGTGCTTCGACACGGGCGGGCTGGACATCAAGCCGGCCGACGGCATGCGCAACATGAAGAAGGACATGGGCGGCGCGGCGCATGCGATCGCCCTGGCGGAACTGATCATGGCGCGCAAGCTGCCGGTGCGGCTGACGTTGCTGGTGCCGGCGGTGGAAAACGCGATCGGTCCGGACGCGTATCGCCCCGGCGATGTGGTCGCGACGCGCACGGGCATCAGCGTCGAGATCGACAACACCGATGCCGAGGGCCGCGTCATCCTCGGCGATGCGCTGACCTACGCCGGCGAGCAATCGCCGCAAGTGCTGATCGATTTCGCAACGCTGACCGGCGCGGCGCGCATCGCCCTCGGCCCCGACCTGCCCGCATTGTTCTGCAACGACGAAACCTTGGCCAGCGACTGGCTCGTCGCCGGGATGCAGGCCCGCGATCCGTTATGGCGCATGCCGCTGTGGCGCCCGTACCTGCGCTATCTCACCAGCCACATCGCCGATCTCGCCAATTCCGGCCCATCGAAAATGGCCGGCAGCGTCACCGCCGCCCTGTACCTAGAACGCTTCGTGCCACCCCAGCAGAGCTGGGCGCACGTCGATGTGTATTCGTGGAACGACAGTGACCGGCCGGGGCGGCCTACTGGTGGTGAGGCGCAGAGTTTGCGGGCGGCGTTTGCGATGTTGC
>JAJAYW010000062.1 GCA_026786005.1 Lysobacter sp.
GACAAGCACTGGTCGTACGGCGCGCGCAGTTCGTCGTCGGGTGCACTCGGCCAGCGTCCGTGGCTGGTGTCGGCGCCGGTGCAGATCGACAAGACGGCCGAGTCACTCAAGGAAATCGATCGCGAGGTCCGCGAATATGCCAGTGGCAACGCGCCGCCGAAGGCCGAGGAAGTCGCGCGCATCCGCGCGATCCAGACGCTGAGCCTGCCGGGTTCGTTCGAAACCGCCGCGTCGGTGATGAGCACCATCGGCGGCATCGTCAACTACGGCCGTCCGGACGACTACGTGTTCAAGCGCAAGGCGGAAATCGAAAGCCTGACGCCGGAGCAGGTCAAGGCCGCGGCTACGACGATCGATCCGGATGCGTTGACGTGGGTGGTGGTGGGCGACCTGAAGCAGATCGAGCAGAAAGTGCGCGCGCTCAATCTTGGCGAAGTAACGGTGGTCGATGCCGACGGTAAATCTGTAATCAGGAACTGACCGCTTTGCTCCCTCCCCTGCGAATGCAGGGGAGGGCCGGGGTGGGGTTGCTTCGGATTCGATGGTTCTTCCTGTAAGTCACAAGCTTCCGCCTTCGGCGGGTAACTTTCTTTGCTGGCACACCGCGTGCGCAGGAGCGCACGCGAACAGCGCAGCTGGCCCCGAAGGGGCGAGCGCCATGGATGGCGCGAGTCAAGAAAGTCACCACTGCGCCGCAGGAGCGGCGTGAACGGCGCAGCCGGCCCCGCAGGGGCGTAGGGCAGGATACCCGGAGTAAAGAAATGCCTTCTTGGCAAAGTCCACAGCCCGCAGTTCGTGTTCACCAGCTATTTTCCGACTCGGCATCCTGCCTGGGTCGGAAAACGTCGCACATCCTGTGCGCCGCCCTTCGGGTTTGTGGATGACATCGTTGTTTCGTTGCATCGTGAAAGTGAAAGGCGAGCGCTGTTCCCTTCTCCCTTCTCCCTGCGGAGTGACGCGATGCTTAGCTGACATCGGCCGTGCAGCACTGAACGGCGCAGCGCGCTCGCGTCTGAGTAGGCATTTGCTGAATCAATCCCGACAGCCGGCCGCATTCCCCTGACGAATTGTTCACATCGGCCCCACTTACCGAAGTTAGAGTGGGTTTGAGGAAATATGCGTCGCAACTTCCGGCACTTCCACCGTGTCGAACGTCTCCGCATCCTGACGTCCCTTCCCCACGTAACCCATCTACGGCCCCATGGCCGGGAGTTCGAGTCACTCAATGAAACTTGCCCACACCCTGCTTGCCCTGTCCCTCACCCTGCCGCTGGCGTTGCTGGCGCGCGCCGATGCGGAGGTTGCCGGTGCGAACGCGTTGCCCACGACCGCCAGCGACGACCAGGCGACGACGTCCAAGCTGGTGTACGGATGGCTCTCCGACAGCCGTTACGCATACCGTCCGCGCGCGCTCGATGACACGCTGTCGCAGGATGTATTCACGCGGTATCTCGAAGCGCTCGATCCGGGCAAGGTGTTTCTCACTGCGCAGGACGTGGCGACCTTCGGTTCTCACAAGACCCGCCTCGACGACGCCATCAAGGCCGGCAATCTCGATGCGCCCTACGCGATGTTCGCGTTGTACAAGCAGCGTGTCGGCGAACGCGTCGCGCATGCGCGCGGTCTGCTCAAGCAGGATATCTTCGACTTCGACGGCACCGACCGCTGGAACTACGATCGCGAAGACGTGCCGTGGGCAACCGATGCCGCCGCGCTCGACACGCAGTGGAAGCAGTCGGTGCGCAACGACTGGCTGCGCCTGAAGCTGGCGGGCAAGAAGCAGGAAGAGATTCGCAAGACGCTGGACAAGCGCTACGGCAACCTCGAGGACAGCATCGCCGAACTCAGCGGCGACGACGTGTTCCAGACGTTCGTCAATGCCTACGCCGGTTCGATTGATCCGCATACCGATTATTTTAATCCGCGCAGCGCCGAGCGTTTCAATCAGAGCATGACGCTGTCGCTCGAAGGCATCGGCGCGGTGCTGCAGAAGCAGGACGATGTCGTGGTAATTCGCGAAATCGTCCCGGGCGGCCCGGCTGCGAACAGCAACAAGCTCAAGCCCGGCGATCGCGTGGTCGGCGTCGGCCAAGGCGCCAGTGGCGCGATGGAAGACGTGATCGGCTGGCGCATCGATGATGTCGTCGAAAAGATCAAGGGGGCAAAGGGCACGCAGGTGCGGCTCGACCTGATTCCCGCCGAAGCATTGCTCGACAGCAAGCCGGTGCGCATCGTGATCACGCGCGCCAAGGTGCGGCTGCAGGACCAGGCAGCGAAGGCGAAGGTCATCCAGATCCCCGCGATGGGCGCGGTGCCGGGCAAGCGCATCGGCGTGATCGAACTGCCGGGCTTCTACCAGGACTTCGAGGGCCGCCGCACAAACAGTGGCGACTACGCATCGGCCACGCGCGACGTGGCCAAGTTGCTGGCGCAGTTCCGCACGCAGAAACTCGACGGCGTGGTGATGGACCTGCGCAACAACGGCGGCGGCTCGTTGAGCGAGGCTGTCGAACTCACCGGCTTGTTCATCGACAAGGGTCCCGTTGTGCAGGTGCGCGAATCCGGCGGACGCGTGTCGGTTGAAGGCGATCGCGAAGCAGGCGTCGCCTGGGACGGACCGCTGGCGGTGCTGACCAATCGCGGTTCGGCGTCGGCGTCGGAAATCTTCGCGGGCGCGGTACAGGATTACGGCCGCGGACTGGTTATCGGTGAAACCACGTTCGGCAAAGGCACCGTGCAAAACCTGGTCGACCTCGACCGCTGGCCCGCGAATGAAACCGCGCGCTTCGGCCAACTCAA
>JAJAYW010000063.1 GCA_026786005.1 Lysobacter sp.
ACCTCGGGGAAAGCCCTTTTCTTTGGTTCCGTTTCTTTGACTCGCGCTTTGCGCTCACCCTTCGGGCCAGCTTCGCTGTTCGCGTGCTTCGCACGCAGTAGGCTCATCAAAGAAAAGTTACTCGCGTCAAGCGCGAAACACTCTTCAACAGCGAAGCTGGTCAAGCGTTTCAACAGCGCGGCTGGTCAACGCTCTTCAACAGCGAAGCTGGTCAAGCTTTTCAAGGCCGTCAGCCTGACTTTCAAGTTCTGTTCCGCGACAGGCTCAGAGCAGGCCCCGCACTTGATCCGGGGATGAAAGCGGCAGCTTGTTACCGCGTGACCTTGATCACCCCACACGCCAAGCGCGCGCCTGCATTACCGGCCGGCTGGCTCCTGTAGTCGTCCGCCATCGCATGCACGATCAAACCCCGTCCCGCGACATCGTTGGCCGCGCCGCCGCCAAGCGTCACGCCGCGCAAATGCATGTCGACCATGGCGACACCATTGGCGTTGGCGACGATGTTGTCCATGTCACCTGCGTGGTGCGCACCGCTGCCGGCCTTGCCGTGCGGGCTGCCGGTTGGATTGAAGTGATTGCCCGCACTGCTGGCATCGACCGCGCTGCAATCGCCGTTCTGGTGGACATGGATCGCGTGCGTGCTGTTGGCTACGAGACCGCCGACATCACCGCGCAGGTGTACGCCATCGCCCATGGGCATCGCCGACAACTTGCCGCTCACCAGGCTGCCCGATGCCGACGCGAGGTTTACCGCCGCCGCTCGCGCGGTGCTGACCGATGCGGACGTGGACGCGGATGCACGCGTGCTGGTCGATGGCGTGCTGGCGCAACCTGCGAGCGCGAGCAGCGAAGTGGAAACAAGCAGGGTCATCTTCATCACGGCACTCCGTTGGGTTCGTACGATCAGGCTAGTCCGCCCGCGGTTTAGATGGCATGAACATCGTGCGGGTGAGCTCACGCGAGAAGTCATCAGCGCTTTGACGGCTTGCGCCCTGGCCCGAGCTTGCGCGTCAGCGTGTTGCGGCCGACACCCAGTTTTGCGGCTGCTTCGCTGCGATGTCCGCCGGTGTGTGCAAGCGCAGCGCCGAGCAACGCGCGGTCGAAGCGATCGAGCGCTTCGGCATGCACGCGCTGATCGCCCTTGTCGAGCTTCGCGCGCGCCCACTCCGCCAGCGCCGCATCCCACTCGTGCGCGCTGGTCGCTGCCGTGGACGGCACCAAAGCGGCGTCGAGATCGTGCAGCGTGAGCGTCTCGCCCGGCGCCAGCGCGACCAGGCGCCAGCACAGGTTCTCCAACTCGCGGACGTTGCCGGGCCAATCATGGGCCTGAAGTTTTTCCAGCGCCGGTTTGGCGAAACGCTTGGCGGGCGCGCCGAGCTTGCCCGCTGCCGTCGCAAGAAAGCGTTCCGCCAGTTGCGCAATGTCCGCCTTGCGCTCGCGCAGCGGTGGCAAATGCAGGCGCACGACATCGAGGCGATGCAGCAGGTCGGCGCGGAAGCGGCCATCGATGACGTGCGCGTCGAGGTCCTGGTGCGTCGCGGCGATGACGCGCACATCGACGCGGATCAGTTCGCGACCGCCGACGCGGAAAAATTCGCCTTCCGCCAGCACGCGCAGCAAGCGCGTCTGCAGCGACGCGGGCATGTCGCCGATCTCGTCGAGGAACAGGGTGCCGCCGTTGGCTTGCTCGAAGCGGCCGACGTGGCGTTTATTGGCGCCGGTGAATGCGCCGGCCTCGTGGCCGAACAGTTCGCTTTCCAGCAATTCGGCAGGGATAGCTGCAGTGTTCAAGGCAACGAACGGTTTGCGCGCGCGCGGCGATTCGCGGTGCAGCGCACGCGCGACCAGTTCCTTGCCGGTCCCGGTCTCGCCGATGATCAACACGCTCAGCGGCGCCTGCGCCAGCCGGCCGATGGCGCGGAACAGGGCGCGCATCTGCGGCGTGTCGCCGATGAGTGCATCACTGGTGGTGTCGACGGCGGGCGCATCCTTCGTCACGTCGCCATTGGCCTCGTGGCTTGCATCCGGGAGCGCGCGCGCGGCCAGTGCGACGGCATCATCCAGGTCGAAGGGTTTGGACAGGAACTCATGCGCGCCGCCGCGAAACGCGCCCGCGGTGCTAGCGATGTCGGTGTAGGCCGACATGACGATGACCGGCAAGTGCGGATACCCGGCCTTGAGTTTGTCGAGCAACACCAGGCCGTCGTCGCCGGGCATGCGCACATCGGTGAACAGCAGGTCGGGCGTGGCCTGGTGCTGCAATGCGTCGAGGACCGATTGCGCGCTGTCGAAGGCATCGACAGCGTAGCCGGCTTCGCGCAATGCGGTGGCGAGGACGAAGCGGACGGCGCGGTCGTCGTCGACGACCCAGATGCGGGATGCGGTCACGTCTATAAATCCCTTGGCTCGTTATCCCGGCGAACGCCGGTATCCAAGATTGAGAGCCGACGATTCCAGCGGGGTCCCGGCTTTCGCCGGGATGACGATTCTTTCATCGCGCTAAACATCGGATTTCTCCAGGTCCATCATCGGCAGCAACAACGTAAACACCGTGTGTCCCGGCCGCGAGCGATACGCGAGCACGCCGCGATGCTCGCGCGCAACCTGTTGCGCTAGCGCCAATCCAAGACCGGTACCGTCGGCGCGGCCGGTGACCAGCGGCAGGAACAAACGTTCGGTCAACTCTTCGGGAACGCCACGGCCGTCGTCGATGATTTCCAGTCGCAACGCAATCATGGAGATCGCATCGCCGATGCGCACGCCATGCTCGGCGCGCGTGCGCAGGGTGACGTTGGCGGCGCCCGCCTCGATCGCATTGCGCACCAAGTTCCAGACCGATTGCGTCAGGCGGTCGGCATCGCCCGGCAGTTCCGGCAGGCTCGGGTCGTAGTCGCGAGTCATGCGCACGGCCCAGCCGGCATCGCTTTCGGCCAGGCGCAACACGCGTTCGAGCACGCCGTGGATGTTGAGCGGCGCATGAGGCTGCAGCGGCGTCGGCGACAGCAGGCGATCGAGCAACGTGATCAACCGTTCCACTTCGGCTTCGATCAGCTGCGTGAGCTCGCGCGAATCAGGGTCGTCATTGCGTCGCGCCAGCAATTGCGCCGCGCCCTTCAGTCCCGCCAGTGGATTGCGCAGCTCGTGGGCGAGGCCCTTGAGCGCCGCCGACAAGGCCGACGGCATGGCGATGGCCGGATCGTCGCCGGGAAATTCGTCGACCGGATGCGCTTCCAGCAACCATCCGCCGGACTCGCGCCGCGACAGCCAGGCGTCGGCGAAACGCGTCTCGCCGCCGAGGCAGCTCAGTGCGATCCGTCGCAGGCGCACCGACTCGCCGTCGAAGCCGGTCGACAGCGCCTGCTGCAATCCATCGCCGTCGATTTCGATCGCCGCCAGTGGTTGTTCCGGCAAGCGCCGGGCGCTGACGCCGAGCCAGCGCGCGAACGCGGTGTTGCAGCCCTCGATCCGGCCTGCGGCATCGGCCCACACCAGCGGCGTGGTCAGGGTTTCGAGTTCAGGCGCGGTGTCCGTGTGCGATGCCATTGCACCAATGTAGTGCATCGCGTTTGGACGCGCGACCGGATCGTCTCTTTGTAGGAGCGCACCTGGGCGCGATGGGGCTTTACCGGTAAAGCCGCATCGCGCCCAGATGCGCTCCTACAAGTCGGCGATGGACTGCCCAAAGGCGATCAGGTTCCCGTCGGGCACCAGCAGTTCACGTTGCCCGTATTCCTTGTCCGCCGGGCCGTGCACATCGCCGTTGGGCAAGGTGTCGAGTCTCGGTTTCAGTTCCGCGTAAAGCGCATCGACGTCGCGCACGTCCACGCAATACGCAAATCGGCGATCGCCGTTTGGCGTCCGGCTCGTCACATCATTCTGCAGGATGCGGATGCAGGCCGTTTCGCGCTGGATGTAGGCGTAGCCATTGGCGCGGAACAGCGTCTGGAAGCCGAGGATGTCGTTGAAAAAAGACAGCGCGTGCTGCAGGTCCTCGACATGCATGAACGGCGTGATCTGGATGAAGTTGGACATGGTGCCTCCGCGGTTGACCGGGTCGACATGCGCGTCGCCATTGGTGGCGCCTTTCGTGTTTGCGATGCGCGGTCGCTGGAACGCACTGAAATCAGGGCTTTAACGATTTCCACCAGCCGATCGGAAAAAATTTCTGGGTGATGTCGATTTTCGCGCCGCTGGTTCGTCGTTTCCACAAGAACCCGAGCGCAACCCATGGGTTTGCATTCAGACGCCAAGGAGACATGCGATGAGAGTGATGGTGATGGTGAAGGCCAGCAAGGATTCCGAAGCTGGCGTGATGCCGGGCAAAACACTGCTGGCCGCGATGGGCAATTACAACGAGGAGCTGGTCAAGGCCGGCATCATGCTGGCGGGCGAAGGACTGCACCCGAGCTCGAAAGGCGTACACGTCGAATTTTCGGGAAGCAAGCGCACCGTGGTCGACGGTCCATTCGCCGAAACCAAGGAACTGGTGGCCGGTTTTTGGCTGTGGCAGGTGCGCTCGATGGACGAAGCGATCGAATGGGCCAGGCGCTGCCCCAATCCGATGCCGGGCGATTCTGAGATCGAGATCCGACCGGTGTTCGAGGCCGAGGATTTCGGCGCCGAATTCACGCCCGAACTGCGCGAACAGGAGGAGCGCATACGGGCGCAGGTCGCGATGAAAGATCAATAACCAGTTGCTATGCGGCCTACGTTCATTTGTCCGTGGCTGGACACGGTGCGACACGCGCAACACCCCATCAGGAGAAAGAGATGTCAAAAGATATATGGATCAACCTGCCTGTGCGGGACCTGGCTAGATCGGTCGCTTTTTTCAACCATATCGGCTTTGCTTCCAACCCGGGTCCAGGCAATAGCGAAAATTCCGCGAGTTTCACGATAGGCGAGAAAAAAATCGTCTTGATGTTATTTGTTCAAGATCAATTTTCAGGCTTCACGAACCATGCGGTTTCCGACACATCCAAGGGGTCTGAAGTGCTGTTCTCACTAGGGGCCGACAGTCGTGAGGAGGTTGATGCATTTGCGCACCATGCGAGGTCAGCGGGCGGGACGGTTTTCGCCGAGCCTGGGGCATCGAATGGATTCATGTACGGATGCGGATTCTCTGACCCGGATGGTCATCGATGGAATGCGCTATTCATGGATCCGGCAAAGATGCCAAAGCAGTAGTCGCACCAGAAAAGCGGCACGCCGATGCATCAGGCCCAAGCCGCGGCATGCGCAGGCTGGGTTGGCTTCATCAACCCAACGCTGTTTATCGGACGACCTACGGGATGATGAAGCCACCCCGGCCTACGGAGGATGTATGAATTACGTTGACGGTTTTGTTCTTGCTGTACCGGAAAAGAATCTGGCCGCGTACCGCCGCATGGCGCAGAAGGCCGGGAAGATCTGGATGGAGCACGGCGCGCTCCAGTACATCGAATGCGTCGGCGACGACGTGCCGATGGGCAAGCTGACCTCGTTTCCGCAGAGTGTCAAGCTGAAAGCCGACGAGACCGTGATTTTCTCGTGGATCGTCTACAAGTCGCGCACGCAACGCGACCGCATCAACAAGAAGGTCATGGCCGACCCGCGCCTGGCTGACATGATGGATCCAAAGAAAATGCCGTTCGACGGCAAGCGGATGATCTTTGGCGGCTTCAGGGTGCTCGTCGAACTGTGACTTGCTTGCGGGGGTGAGGAATCCATTTTTGCTCGTCATTCCCGGTAAGGCAGGAATGACGGCTCATATTTCCAAGCCCGCTACTCCAGAAAATTCCAAGGATCCACCATGTCAAACACACAAATCCAACCCTACCTGTTCTTCGGCGGCCGCTGCGAAGAAGCGCTCGATTTCTACCGGACCAAGCTGGGCGCTGAAGTTGAGATGGTGATGCATTTCAACGAAAGCCCGGACGCTGTCCCGCCGGGAATGTTGCAGCCCGGCTTCGAGGGCAAGGTGATGCACGCCGCGTTTCGCATCGGTGGCACGACGATCCTGGCGTCCGACGGCTGTGACGACAAATCCAGTTTCAGCGGCTTCTCGCTGGCGCTGAGCGCGCCCACCGAAGCCGAGGTCGACCGGATGTTCGCCGCGCTGTCCGAGGGTGGCCACGTCCAGATGCCGCTGGCAAAAACATTCTGGTCAGCGCGCTACGGCATGCTCACCGACCGCTTCGGCATCAGCTGGATGGTCATGGTCCCGGCTGACGCGGCAAGCTGACTTCTTCCACGTTGGCTGCCACGCAGCTTGCACAAACAAGGACCCCGCATGACAACGCAAATCTTCGTCAACCTGCCGGTCAAGGACCTCGACAAGTCGGTCGCGTTCTTCACGGTGCTCGGCTTCAAGTTCAATCCAAAATTCACGGATGAAAACGCCACCTGCATGATTGTGGGCGAGGACAGTTTCGTCATGTTGCTGGTGGACACGTTCTTCAAGACATTCACCAACAAGCCTCTTGTGGACGCGACGAAACACACCGAAGTGCTGGTGGCGCTGTCTTGCGACAGCCGCGCGGATGTCGACGCAATGGTCGCCAAGGCCGCAACCGCCGGCGCCACAACGCCGATGCCATCGAAGGACTACGGCTTCATGTACCAGCACGGCTTCCAGGACCTCGATGGACACTTGTGGGAAGTGTTCCATATGAATCCAGACGCCATGCCGGCATGACGCATCGGCATTGATTCGACCCCTGACTGGAGCGACCCATGGTCAAGATCATCGCCATCGTCATCGTCGTTGTGCTGATTGGCGTACTTGCGTTCGCCACCACCAAGCCCGATACCTTCCGTGTCGAACGCAGTACTCGCATCGACGCGCCGCCCGAGAAGATCGACGCGCTCATCGACGATTTCCATCGCTGGGGCGCGTGGTCGCCGTGGGAGAAACTCGACCCGTTGCAGCGGACCCATACCGGCGCAGCCAGCGGCGTCGGCGCGATCTATGCGTGGGACGGCAACAGCAGGGCCGGCGCGGGCAGCATGCAGATCACCAAAGCGTCGGCGCGCAAGGTCGCGATCAAGCTGGATTTCATCAAGCCGTTCGCCAGCCACAACATCGCCGACTTCGCCCTGCAACCGCCGGGCGACGCAACCCATGTCACCTGGTCGATGCAGGGTCCCGCGCCGTTCGTGTCCAGGTGAGGTGTTCTTCAGCATGGATCGCATGATCGGCAAGGACTTCGAGGCGGGCCTCGCCAACCTCAAGGCTGCGGCCGAGCAATAGATCGCTATCGGAAGCGTTTGATGGAAGAAATCATTCTTTGCTCGTCATTCCCGCGGAGGCGGGAATGACGAGCAAACAGTGACGGATCAAATCTTGGGTCCTGTTGAACGCATGAAAAATGGATCGCATCGCTTGCAACCGGACATCGGCAGTGATGTGATCGCACGTCATGACGACGAGCAACGTCCATCGCAGCATCGATGCGGTCTGGCGGATCGAGGCGCCGCGGCTGATCGCCGGCATTGCGCGCATGGTGCGCGACGTCGGGCTTGCCGAGGACCTCGCGCAGGACGCCTTGGTCGCTGCACTCGAACATTGGCCGCAGTCCGGCATGCCCGACAACCCGGGCGCGTGGCTGATGGCGACCGCCAAGCGTCGCGCGATCGATCGCCTGCGGCATCGCACGCTGGTGCAACGCAAGCACGAGCAACTCGGCCACGAACTCGAGACCAGCCAGATGGGCGCCTCCGGGTTTGAAGACAGTCTCGATGACGATATCGGCGACGACCTGCTGCGGCTGGTGTTCACGGCGTGCCATCCGGTGTTGTCCACGCAGGCGCAGGTGGCGCTGACACTGCGCCTGCTCGGCGGCCTGAGCACGGACGAAATCGCGCGCGCGTTCCTGCTGCCGGAACCGACCATCGCGCAGCGCATCGTGCGCGCCAAGCGCACGCTGGCGAAGGAACAGGTGCCGTTCGAGGTGCCGCGCAAGGACGCACTGGCCGAGCGGCTGTCGTCGGTGCTGGGCGTGATCTATCTGATCTTCAACGAAGGCTACACGGCGTCCGCGGGCGACGACTGGATGCGGCCCGCGCTGTGCGAGGAAGCGTTGCGCCTGGGGCGCGTGCTTGCAGGACTGGTTCCGCGGGAATCCGAAGCGCACGGCTTGGTAGCCTTGATGGAGATCCAGGCATCGCGTGTTGCGGCGCGTGTCGGACCATCGGGTGAGCCGATCCTGTTACTCGAACAGAGTCGCGGGCACTGGGACCAGCTGCTGATCCGTCGCGGCCTGGTGGCGCTGGAACGCGCGGAACAACTCGGTGGCGCACGCGGCACCTATGCACTGCAGGCCGCGATCGCTGCATGCCACGCGCGTGCGCTGCGCGCCGAAGACACCGACTGGGCGCGGATCGCTGATTTGTACGCGACGCTTGCATCGATTGCGCCGTCACCGGTGGTCGAGTTGAATCGCGCAGTCGCGCTCGGCATGGCGCTCGGCCCCGCAGCGGGCCTGGCACTCGCCGATACGCTGGTCGCGGAACCGTTGATGCAGCACTACCATCTGCTACCCGCCGTGCGCGGCGATTTGCTCAGGAAACTGGAGCGTCCCGACGAAGCGCGCGCGGAGTTCGAGCGCGCGGCCGCGCTGACACGCAATGCACGCGAACGCGCGCTGCTGCTGCAACGCGCGGCGGCGTGCGCGCCAGTGCCCTGATATTTTTTGCACGCAACGACGAGGACGCCATGCAATACCTGATGCTGGTCTACACCGATGACACCCTGCTCGACGCGCTGCCTGCAGGCGAATTCGACACGCTGATGCGCGGCTGCTTCGAGCATGCCGACGAACTCCGCGATGACGGCTGCCTACTCGGATCGCAGCAGCTGGAGCCGCCTGCAACGGCCAAATCGGTGCGCATCCGCAACGGCCGCACCACCATCGTCGATGGCCCGTTCGCCGAGACCAAGGAAGTGCTGGCCGGCTTCAACCTGATCGAGGCCGCGAACATCGAGGAAGCCACCAGGATCGCGTCGGAATTCCCATGGGCACGCACCGGGTGCATCGAAATTCGTCCGGTGCGCGACATGGATGCGGTGCGGCGGCGCGTGGGCGCGGCTGTCGCATGAGCACCTCGTAAGCTGGTTTGGCTTCACCAACCCAGCAAGAGACGCGGCACGAGCGCCGGGTTGATGAAGCCAACCCAGCCTACGGTTTCAAATTTTCCTGATCGATGGCATGTCAACTCGATCAACTCAGCGCACCACCCGCGTCAGCGAAAAAAGAATGCGCGCATCGTCCGCATCCAGCGCGCCGGCCTCGCTGTCGACGCCGCGGAAATGTCGACGGAACGCGCGGATTGCAGCGGCCGGATCGTCCGTCGGATAGCCGAGCACGCGCAGTGCCTGCATGGCGTCGAAACCGTTGGGCGGTTCCGTCAGCACCGGTTGCGGCCAGCGTCCGAAGCCGGCATCTGCGAGTTCTTTCCACGGAAACAGGCGGCTGGGATCACGCTTGCGCGTGGGCGCCATGTCAGCGTGCGCGATGATTTGCGTGCGCGGGATGTCGAGGCGCGTGCATAGATCGTCCAGCAGACGGATCAACGTCGCCATCTGCGCGGCGGGAAACGGATCGACGCCGTTATTGTCGAGTTCGATGCCGATCGACGCCGAGTTGACGTCGGTGATGGTGCCCCAACGGCCGCCGCCGGCATGCCAGGCACGGCGTTCATCCGCGACGAGCTGGTACAAGTCGCCATCGCGCCCGACCAGGTAATGCGCGCTGACGCGGCCGCCGCTGTTGCGCGTGCGCAGCGTGAGCAGGCTTTGCTCGACCGAATCCTGCTCGGTGGCATGCAGCACGATCAGGATGGCCTGCCGCGCGTTGTGGTTGGCCGATGGCGTCCACCGCGCCATCGGATTGCGCGACGGCGCGTGGGTGCAGGCGGTCATCGCCAGCAGCAGGAGGATGGTGGGTTAGCGTATGCAGACGCATGAAGGCATTGCAACGGGCGATGGGGGTGTTTGCAAGCGCGTAGCACGATCGTGCAGGAGCGTACTTGGGCGCGATGAGGCGTTACCGGGAAAGCCCCATCGCGCCCAGGTGCGCTCCTACAAGAGCGTGGCGGTTACGCCCGCTCCTGCAACAGCGCCGTCAGGGCGGCCTGCAGCTGGTCCAGGTCGTAGGGTTTTTGCAGCATCCGGTGCTTGCAGTATTCGGCGGGCACGCCGTTGTCGCCATAGCCGGAGGTGAACAGGAACGGGATGCCGCGATCGGTCAGCGCGTCGGCCACCGGGAACACCTGCTTGCCGGCGAGGTTGATGTCGAGGATGGCGGCGTCGAAGCGTTCGCTGTCCACCAGTTGCAGCGCACCGGGCACACGCGCGGCCTTGCGCACGTCGTAGCCGGCGTCCATCAGGATGTCTTCGAGCATCATCGCCAGGCACATCTCGTCTTCGACGATCAATACGCAGCGGGTGGCGGTAATGGCATTCATGGCGGGCTGGCGATCTCCGAAACCGGTACATCGATGGTGCACACCACGCCGCCGGGCTCGAACTGCAGCGACACCTCGCCTTCAAGTTCGTACCCCAGCCCCTCGGCGATCAGGCGCGAGCCGAACCCGCGGCGCGACGGCTCCACCACCGCAGGCCCGCCATGTTCGCGCCAGTCCACGTGCAGCCACGGCGCCCCATCCTTCTGCCGCAGTTCGCAGTGCACCGCGACCCGGCCCTGCGGCACCGATAGTGCGCCGTATTTGACGGCGTTGGTGGTCAGCTCGTGCAGCGCCATGCTCAGCGCCAGCGCGGCCTTGGGCGTCAGCTGCAAATCGTCGCCGTCGCAATCCACCCGCGCCTGCCCGTCACGGCGATACGGTGCCAGCTCGCCCAGCACGACCTCGTGCAGCCCGACCCCGTTCCAGGCGTCCACCGCGAGCAGGTTGTGGGTGTTGGACAGCGACTGCAGCCGCGACAGGAAGGTGTCCTTGAACGCTTCCGGCGTCGGCGCATTGGCCAGCGTCTGCAGCGCGATCGACTGCACGCTGGCCAGGGTGTTCTTGACCCGGTGATTGAGCTCGCCGAGCATCAGTTCGCGGTGCTGCGCCGAGCGCCGACGCTCGCTGATGTCCTGCACCACCGCCAGGATATGCGGCGCCTGCCCGTCGCGGCCGACCACCCGCGCGACGCTGTTGATGACCCAGACCACTGAACCGTCGGGGCGCAGATAGCGCTTCTCGAGCTGGCAGGCCGGGCCGCCGGCGAGCAGCGACTTGATGGCCTGCTCACTGGCAGGCACATCCTCCGGGTGGGTGACGTCCTCCATCCGCAGCGTGTACAGCGCCTCGGCGCTGCGCCCGACGATCCTGCAGAACGCCGGGTTGACCAGCACGAAGCGTCCGTCGAACTCGACCTGGGCGACCCCGGCCGTGGTCTGGTCGACCAGCTGGACCATGCGGTGTTCGCTGGCATGCAAGGCCCGTTCCGCGCGCACGCGCTCGCCGATGTCGCGCGCGTTCAGCGAGCCGGCGATCACCGGGCCGGCGTCGTCATGCACCGGCGAGCAGGTCACTGCGACCAGTGCCTGCGAGCCGTCCTGACGCTGCCATTCCATTTCAAGCTCGGCTGGTGTCGCCTGCGAGCAGGTTTTCAGCAGTGCCGGCAACTGTGGCGATCCGGTCGACAGCAACATCGCCAGCGGTTTGCCGATGGCGTGGTCGGCGGAATACCCGAGGATATCGCGCGCGCTGGCGTTCCAGCTGGTGATGGTGCCGTCCTGTGCGTGGCCGATGATCAGGTCCTTGGACGAGTCGACGATCGCCGCCAGCTGGCCGCGCTCGAGTTCGTGCCGGCGCCGCTCGCTGACGTCGGTGAAGGTCAGCACCACGCCGTCGATGACGTTGTCGATGGTGCGGTAGGGCCGCATCCGCGCCATGAAGGTCGGCCCGTTGTCGTGGCCCTGCAGCACGCGTTCGACCACCGTCAGGCTGCGCGTGACCTGCTGCACATCGTGCTGGAGATCCGGATATGGAATGCGCGCGGTGATCTCGGTGATCGGCCGGCCGATGTCGCCCTCGCGCAGGTGGAACAGCGCGGTGATCACCGGGGTGAAACCGGTGACCCGCAGCTGCGCGTCGAGAAACAACGTCGCGATCTGGGTGCTCTCCATCAAGTTGCGCACGTCGCTGTTGGCGCGCATCAGTGCGGTGTTCTTGTTGTGCAGCTCGGCGTTGACGATCTGCAGTTCCTCGTTGATCGACTGCATCTCCTCCTTCGACGTCTCCAGTTCTTCGTTGGATGACTGCAGCTCCTCGTTGACCGACTGGTACTCTTCAATGGCCGATTTCAATTCTTCATTGGCAGTTTCCTGCTGATCAATCGCGGCTTGCAGCTGCAGGCGCGTGGCGTCCAGTTCCTGTTCCAGGGCGCGGCCGTTGTCGGCGCTGGCTTGGCCACTGCTGGCGTCGCCCGCGGCCGGGAGCGTTTCGCGCTCGCGGAATGCGACCACGCACAGCTGGCTGGCGTCGTCGGCGTCCGGCAGCGGCTCGACGATCATCTGCAGCGCGCGGCGCCTGCCCTCGATCGACAGCGACAGGCCGTCCTGCAGCACCGTGCGCTGCTGCGCGAATGCCTGCTGCACCGCGCCGCGCGCGGCACCGCGCAGGCCCTTGTGCAGCAGCGCGAACAGGTTGAGGCTGGCCGCGCCCGAGGACGGCTGCAGGTAACGGCCGGTGTCGCCGCAGAACCGCAGCACATCGCATTGACGATCGATCACCACATAGGCTGGCGAATACTGCTCCAGCGCTCGGCGGGCGTTGCGCTCGATCAGGTCTTCGGCGCCGGGGCGGATCGGCGCCGCGACACTGCGGGGCGCTCCGGCGAACCCGGGCGCGGGGCGCGCGGACAGCACCGGCAGCTGCGCGTTGCTGTCCTCGCGGCGCTGGTACAGCCGGTGTTTCTTGTCGACCACCGAGAACAGTCGGGCATTGCCTGACAGCCCTTCCGACGAACCCAGCAGCAGGTGCCCCCCGGGCACCAGTGCATAGTGGAACACCCGCACCAGCCGTTCCTGCAGATCGGAATTCATGTAGATCAGCAGGTTGCGGCAGGAGATCAGATCCAGCCGCGTGAACGGCGGGTCCTTGATCGCGCTGTGCGGGGAGAAGATGCACAGCTCGCGGATGGGTTTGGCCACCACATAGTCGTCGCCTTCCTGCTGGAACCAGCGCTCCAGGCGTTCCGGCGAGATCCCGGCCGGCGGCCCGTGAAAGCGCCCGGCGCGTGCGGCGGCGATTGCGCGGTCGTCGATGTCGGTGGCGAAGATCTGCAGCTTGGGCTGGCCGTGGCCCCGGGCCATCGCCTCCTTCAGCGCTATCGCGATCGAGTAGGCCTCCTCGCCGGTGGCGCAGCCGGCCACCCACACCCGCAGTGTATCGGCAGCGTTCTTGTCGGCCAGCAGCGCCGGGATCACGCGATCCTGCAACAGTTCGAACGCGGCCGGATCGCGGAAGAATTCGGTGACGCTGATCAGCAGATCACGGAACAGATTCTCCAGTTCGGCCGGTTGCTGGCGCAGGTGCTGGATGTAGTCCGGCACGGCCTGCGCCTGCACCACCTGCATCCGGCGCTGGATGCGCCGCACCAGCGTCTTTTCCTTGTACTGGCTGAAATCGTGGCCGCTGTCGGCGTGCAACAGGCGGGTGATCTCCAGCAGATGGTTCGGCACGTCGTGACGGATGCCGTCCGGACCCGCCTGTTCGCGCGACGCGCGCTGGTAATGCTGGTGCGCCAGCAGCCGCGCCGGCATGTCCTCGACCGGCAGCACGTCATCGACCAGACCGGTGGCCGCGGCGCTGGCCGGCATGCCGCTCATCGCGACGTGGTCGAAGCCGGCCTGCGCCAGCGTCAGTCCGCCATGTTCCTTGACCGCGCGCAGGCCGCGCGCGCCGTCGCTGCCAGTGCCCGACAACACGATGCTGACCGCGCAATCGCCCTGGTCCTCCGCCAGCGAGGTAAAGAACGTGTTGATCGGCCAGCGGTGCTGCCGGGGCGGCGCCGGCTTGGTCAGTTGCAGCGTGCCGCCGGCGATGGTCAGGGTGGCGTCGGGCGGGATCACATAGACATGACCCGGCTGCACGGGCTCGCCGTCGGTGGCCTCGACCACCGGCATGGTGGTGCTGCGACCGACCAGCTCCGCCAGCATGCTGGGGTGGTGCGGCGCCAGGTGCTGCACCAGCACGAAAGCCATCGCGCTGTCGGGGGGCATGTGGGTGAAGAAACTCTTGAACGCCTCCAGCCCACCCGCGGAGGCGCCGATGCCGACGATCAGCAGCGGCTCGTCACGCTGCGGCGGCGGCGTTGCTGCGGCGACCTCCGTCTCGGCAGTCGACGTGCTGGCACCGCGCGCCGGGCTGCTGCTGCGACGCTCGACGCTTTCCTCTTTGGCTTTTTCGTGAGGCATACCGGAAAGCTTGGCGGGACCGGATTTGAGTATGCGCGTGTACCGGGGATGAGGAGGATGAAGACACAGGGTGGGCGCGAGCGTCCGGGGAGAACATTCGCGGTGCACGGGAACCGCATCCACGCTCGTGCATCTCTTGATACATCCCCTTCGCTACAGGCCGATGCCATGCTCGATGCCCATCTGCAGATTGTTGAATCCGTCGTTGCGCCGCCTGACGTCATGGCCGAGAGCAAGCGACCGTCACGCCAGGAAGCGGAAGCCGCGGTACGCACGCTGATCCGCTGGGCTGGCGACGAACCTTCGCGCGAGGACCTGCTGGCGACGCCCGCGCGTGTCGTGCGTGCGTACGAGGAATGGTTCGGCGGCTACCGGCTCGACCCCGAGCACATCCTCAGTCGCACGTTCGACGAGGCCGACGGCTATGACGACATCGTGCTGCTGCGCGACATCCCGCTGCAGTCGGTGTGCGAACACCACATGGCGGCGATCCGCGGCACTGCGCACGTCGCCTACCTGCCCGGCAAGCGTATCGTCGGGATCTCCAAGCTCGCCCGGCTGGTCGATACCTATGGCAGGCGCCTGCAGATCCAGGAGCGGCTGGCCGCGCAGATTGCCGACACGCTCGACCGCGTCCTGCAACCGCGCGGCGTCGCGGTCGTCATCCAGGCCGCCCACGAATGTATTTCCTCACGCGGGGTCAGCATGCATGGCGTTTCCATGGTGACCAGGCGCCTGCTCGGGCAATTCGAACAGGACCCCTGGCGCCGGGAGATCCTGGCGGCGCTGTCGCCGTGATCGGGAACCTCGCGGGTGCTGGTGCATCCGATCAGTAGTACAAGGAAAAATCCCATGGCCACGCACGAACCTGCGCTCGCGATCGACTATGCCGCCCTGGAGGACGGCGCGCTGGTCGAACTGACGCGGCAAGGCCATCGCGAAGCGTTCCGCCACGTCATGCAGCGCTGCAACCAGCGCCTGTTCCGCGTCGCGCGCGCAGTGCTCAATGACGATGCCGAAGCAGAAGACGTGGTGCAGGCGGCGTACCTGCACGCGTTTGAAAAACTCGCGACGTTCCGCGGTGAAGCCGCGCTGCTGACCTGGATGACCCGGATCGTGCTCAACGAGGCGTATGGCCGCTTGCGGCAACGCCGTCCCACCGTGGACCTCGACCAGATCGAAGCGTCGCAATTCGAGGACGGCCGCGTGGTTGCGTTCCCGTCGAAATTCGGCAACGAGGATCCGGCGGCCGCCGTTGCGCGCGAGCAGATACGGCGGCTGATCGAACATGCCATCGACGACCTGCCGGAGCCCTTCCGGATCGTCTTCGTCATGCGCGAGATCGAGGAGTGCACGGTCGAGGAAACCGCGTTCGCGCTTGATATCCGCCCCGAAACGGTCAAGACCCGTTTGCACCGCGCGCGCCGCCTGTTGCGCACGGCCTTGCACGGCACGCTGTCGGCAACCTTGACGGACGCGTTCCCATTCCTGGGGCCGCGCTGCGATCGCATGACCGCGGCCGTGCTGGAACGACTTCATTGCAGTGTCATCGGCAGCGACGGATAACAAATCGGCAGTGCAAACGTGCTCACGCGGAGCGTCAACACGATATCGGCGCAGATGCGCCAGACACACGAGGTCACCGGGATCGGGTTTCGGTTCAGTGGCTTGTCCCTTCATAAAGAGGAAATCAGATGAACAGGTTGCAGCACCCTTCCGCACCGTTGCTGGCGTGCCTGCCGTTGGTACTGCTCGCCCTTCTGACTGCCTGCGGCACCCGCGGCGACGCGGATCCGGAGCCAGTCGCTGCCGCCACACCGGCCGCAACCGCAACCACGGACAGCGGCCCAGACGCGGCGATGGTCGAAGCAGGCAAGCAGATCTTCCGGTTCGATACGTTCGGCGACGAGACGCTATGGACTGATACGTTGCGCCTGCATGAAGTGATCCGCACGGCGGTCGATCCGACAACGGCCTTGTCGGTCGGTTTGAAGGTCGACGCCGAAGCGCTGCCGCCCGCAGTGGTGGCAGGCATCCAGGACAAATCGATCAGCCTCACCAGCCCCGACACCACGGTGGCGTTGTTGAAGCTCAATGCCGTCGTCGGCCTCAAGGGTCATGTCGAAACCATCGATGGCAAGGACACGCTGACGCGGGTCGGCGTCACCTGTGCGCTGTGCCACTCGACCGTGGACGATTCGTTCGCACCCGGCATCGGCAAGCGGCTCGACGGCTGGCCCAACCGCGATCTGGATCCCGGCGCGATCATCGCGCTGTCGCCCGCACTGAAACCGGAACAGAAAGCCGTCTACAGTTCCTGGGGCAAGGGCAAATACGATCCGCGCTACAACCAGGACGGCCGCAACGGGCCGCAGGTCATCCCGCCCGCGTATGGGCTGGCGGGCATCGACCGCATCACGTCCACCGGTGATGGCGACGCGATTGCGTACTGGAACCGCTATGTCGGCGTCACCCAGATGGGCGGGCATGGCACGTTCACCGAATCGCGCACCGGCGTCAGCGTCACCAATGGCAGCGATGACCTGGTCAGCAGCAAGCTGCCGGCGTTGCAGGCGTATCAGCTGTCATTGTCCGCGCCGCTGCCGCCCGCCGGAAGCTTCGACCCGGCGGCCGCGCAACGCGGCAAGGCGCTGTTCGATGGCGCGGCCGGATGTGCCGCCTGCCACAGCGGCCCCGCATTCACCGATGCCAACACCCGGCTGCATGCGCCGGGCGAAGTGGTGAGCGAACCGGAGCCCAAAGGCATTCCCAGCTACGCCTCACGCAGCGCGACCAGGCAGTACCGCACCGCGCCACTGAAAGGCGTCTGGCAGCACCCGCCGTACTTCCACAACGGCAGCGCGCCGACGCTGGAAGCCGTGGTTGCGACGTACAACACCCGCAAGTCGCTCGGCTTGAGCAAATCGGACGTCGCCGACGTGGCGCAGTACCTGAAATCGCTGTGATTGCGGAAGGATGATCCGCGGGCAAGTGACGCCACCGGTTTTCTTCGGCGTCATGCACGCACCCACGAAATATTCGTCGGCTGGGTTACCGAGTCGGGTACGGCCTGTGTAGGAG
>JAJAYW010000064.1 GCA_026786005.1 Lysobacter sp.
ACCTCAACCATCAACTGCACCGTGTCGGGCACCGTCGAGGATTCGATGGACGGCATCCTCGACAAGGTCCACGAGGCCGGCCTCACGCTGAAAGCCGGCTGCGGCATCGGCTACGAATTCAGCACGCTGCGCCCGCGCGGCGCGTACGTGTCGGGCGCCGGCGCGTACACGTCCGGGCCGATGTCGTTCATGGATATCTACGACAAGATGTGCTTTACCGTTTCAAGCGCCGGCGGCCGCCGCGGCGCGCAGATGGGCACCTTCGACGTCTCGCATCCCGACGTGCGCGACTTCATCCGCGCCAAGCGCGAGGACGGCCGCCTGCGCCAGTTCAACCTGTCGCTGCTGATCACCGACGGTTTCATGGACGCGGTCAAGCACGACGACGACTGGCCGCTGATGTTCCCGATCAACCACAAGGAAGCCGTCGACCTCGACCTCGACAATGCCGAACTGGTGGTCTGGCGCGACTGGCCCACGCACAAGACCTACGTCACCCGCGACGACGGCCTGGTCGCGTGCCGCATCTACGGGCACCTCAAGGCGCGACACCTGTGGGACATGATCATGGTGTCCACCTACGACTACGCCGAGCCGGGCTTCATCCTGATCGACCGCGTCAACGAGATGAACAACAACTGGTGGTGCGAAAACATCCGCGCCACCAATCCCTGCGGCGAGCAACCGCTGCCGCCGTACGGCGCCTGCCTGCTGGGTTCGGTCAACCTCACCAAGTTCGTGCGCAAACCCTTCACCGACCAGGCCACGTTCGACTGGGAGGAATACAAGGAAGTGGTGCGCGTGTTCACCCGCATGCTCGACAACGTGGTCGAGGTCAACGGTTTGCCCCTGCAACAGCAAAGAGATGAGATCGCGCGCAAGCGCCGCCACGGCATGGGCTTCCTGGGTTTGGGCAGCACCGTGACCATGCTGCAGATGAAATACGGCAGCAAGGCGTCGTGCGAATTCACCGAGCAGATCGCGCGCGAGATGGCCGTCGCCGGCTGGGAAATGGGCCTGGCGCTGGCGCAGGAAAAAGGTCCGGCGCCAATCATGGAAGAGCGCTTCGAGGTCACCGCCGCGATGCTGCGGCTGCGCCCGGAAATGGCCGCCGACGGCTGGAAACTCGGCCAGGACATCCCCGGCAAGGTGCTGCACGCCAAGTATTCGCGCTACATGCAGCAGGTCGCCGTGATCGCGCCGGACCTGGTGGATGCGCTGGCCTACAGCGGCGCGCGTTTCACCCACCACAGCTCGATCGCGCCGACCGGCACCATCTCGCTGTCGCTGGCCAACAACGCCAGCAACGGCATCGAGCCGTCGTTCGCGCACCACTATTCGCGCAACGTGATCCGCGAGGGCAAGAAGTCCAAGGAAAAGGTCGACGTGTTCTCGTACGAGCTGCTGGCGTACCGCGAACTGGTCAATCCCAAGGCGGTGCCGTTCGCCGAAGACGCCGACGCGCGCCTGCCCGACTACTTCATCTCCGCCGACGACATCAGTCCCAAGGAGCACGTCGACGTGCAGGCCGCGGCGCAGAAGTGGGTGGACTCGTCGATCTCCAAGACCGCCAACGTGCCCACCGATTATCCGTACGAGGATTTCAAGGACATCTACCGCTACGCGCACGAGCAGGGCCTGAAGGGCTGCACCACGTTCCGCTTCAACCCGGCCGCGTTCCAGGGCGTGCTGGTCAAGGAAGCGGATCTGGAAAACACGCTGTACCGCTTCGAGCTGGACGACGGCAGCCTGGTCGAGGTCAAGGGCAACGAGCAGATCGAATACGACGGCGAAATGCACACCGCAGCCAACCTGTTCGATGCCTTGAAAGAAGGCTATTACGGCAAATTCTGACCTGCAACATGGCTCGTTCGAGTAGCTCTGGATGAGCGGATTTTTGAAAGTTTGGCGGCGATGTACGCAGTGGCCGATGCGATATCGCCGGAGTGGCGTGAACGGCCAACACGGTTGTATGCACATTCCATGCAAAGTTCGCGCTACATTCCGCGCACGGGCACAAGCCCGTGACATAGAGACGAGGATTCCCCGATGAGTAACGGTAATGGAGTGACGGCGACGCTGTCCCAGGCCGCCGAAAACGTAAAAGACACCGCGTCCAATATTGGTAGTGCAATTGCATCCACCGCCAGTGGCGCAGTGGCCACGGTCAGGAAGACCGCGGTCAACGCCGGCAAGGCCGCCACCAAGGCGAAAAAGGCCATCGGCAAGCGCATGACCAAGGCCAAGAAGTCGCTGGCCAAGGCCAGCGCCAATGCCAAGGCCGAAGCCGCGGCACTGAAGAAGAAAGGCGCGGGCAAGAAGAAGACTGCCAAGAAGGCGGCCAAGAAAGCCACCAAGAAAGTTGCAAAGAAGTCAGCGACGAAGAAAGCAGCACCGCGCAAGGCGGCCAAGAAGGTCGGCAAGAAAGTCGCCGCCCGCAAGGCAGCGACCAAGAAGTCAGTGAAGAAGGCCACGCGCAAGGTCGCCGCCAAGAAGGCGGTCACCAAGCGCAAGGTCGCCGCCAAGAAGGCAACGGCGAAGAAAGCTGTCCGCCGCAACGTCGCCGCCGCCAAGAAGTCGGTCAAGAAGGTCGCGACCGCAGTCAAGAAGTCGACTGCAACAGCGGCACGCAAGACCGCCGTCGTGAAGAAAACTGCCGCCCGCAAGGCCGGTGGCAAGAAGGCCGCGGCAACGCGCGCAGCCCGCAGCAAGTAAGTCGTTCAAACATCCTCTCCCCGCCGTTCGCGGGGAGAGGATGTGATCGTTCCCTTCTCCTGCGCAGCGGGAGAGGGTGCCCGCAGGGCGGATGAGGGCGCTCTCCGTGACGCACCAGAAGATTCAAAGAAAACAACAACACGCATACGCACCAGGACTCGCAATGACCGTCAAGATCGACCAGAAAATCAAGGGCTACGCCGTCGTCACCCCGGAAGACAAGGCGCGCGACGCCGTCCCCGTCACCGCCGTCCCGCGCGAAGTGATCGAGGCGCAGCTCCCGGTCGCCGACATCATCCAGATGCACGAGCGCATCGAGCGCCCGGAAGTCCTGATCGGC
>JAJAYW010000065.1 GCA_026786005.1 Lysobacter sp.
AAATCTCAAAAAAAAAAAAACCCCCCCCCCCCGCCCCACCCCCGGGACCCAACTATACGAGTCGAGAATACAAATCCAGCCAGTAAGGATTACTGGCGTGGATCAACTCGATCTTCCAAACACGTTTCCATCCCTTGATCGCCTTCTAGCGGCGAATCGCGGATTCCATTGTTCCGTGCTGTTCAAACCAAGCCAACGCATGCACGCCATGCCGTTTGGTGAAACCAGCCACGGCATCCGTACGATGTTCGAAGACGAGTCTGATCAAATCCGATGTCACGCCGGTGTAAAGCGTGCCGTTGCGGCGGCTTGCCATGATGTATGCGCACGGTTGGTTCATGGACGTCCTTGTCCGAGAGCTGGGTCCGTGCTTTCGCCGGGATGACGATGTTGAAGAAGTCAGGCGGCGTCGGCGTACCACAGCGGGTCGAGCGATACAGGATTGGTCGCCGCATCGGCCAGCAGCGCCTCGAGTCCTTGCGCGTCGATGGCCGGATGCTCCTTGCGCGCGCGGACCAGCATCTCGCCAGCCAGCCATTCCATCCGCGCGACGTTGTCGCGGATGCGGGTGACGAAGGCTGCATCGTCAAGGCTGTCGTTCAACGCGCGATTCATCTCGTGGAACCAGTCGATATTGTGCTGGTCTAGCAGGCGGTCGTCCGGGGTCAGCGGCGCGGTGTTGCGCTGGCCCCAGTCGCGCAGCAAGGCCTGCACGGCAAGATTGAGTTGGCTGCCGCGCTGGAATTCCGGACGCAGGCGGCCAAGCGTGGCGATATCGGTCAGTCGCTCTCCGAAGAACAGCGGCGCAAGCAGCGCCCAGTAATACGTGTAATCCCAGATCACCTTGACCGGCATGACCTGCGCGTCGCCGAACAACGGATATTGATCCTGGTACAGCGTCAGCGTGTTCTCGTAGAACGACATGTACAGCTGCTGGTAGATCGGCGCATATGGCGCGAACGGCGTGCCCGCGCGATCGCGACCGATCATGTCGCAGATGTAAGTGTTGCTGATCGCGATGAAATCGCTGCCCGGCGAATAGAACGGGTCCAGGAACAACCCGGCCTCGCCGGTCAGCGCCCAGCGGTCGCCGGAGAACACCTGCTTGCAGCCGTAGGAAAAATGCCGCAGGAACAGGAAATCCTGTAGCCGGTGCTCGGGTTTCTCGACTGAACGCGCGACTTGCGGCTGATGCTCGTGCAACCACGCCATCGCTTTCTCGTGCGTGTTCATCGTCTCCAGCGGATGCATCTTCGCGTCGCAGACGATGCCCAGCGAATGCGCGCCCGAGGCCAGCGGGATCAGCCAGAACCAGTAGCCCGGCCCGCACATGTGATTGGTCGAGCGCCAGCGATCCGGCGGCGTGCAGCGCGACAACCACTGCGCATCGTCCGACCACTGGTTGGGATCGATGAAGCCGTCCACGCGCCACCACACCGCGTTGGCATCGTGGTCGTTAGCCTGCGCCAGATCGAGCTTGCGCTTGACCAGGCCGGCGCGGCCGCTGGCATCCACCACCCAGCGCGCCTGCAGCGTCTGCCGCTGGCCGTCATGCTCGAAGTCGACGCCATGCGGCTGCTCGTCACTGCTGAGATCGAAATTGCGCACCATCGCGCCATCGCGGAAATCCACGCCGAGCCGGCGCGCTTCCTCGCCGAGGAAATTCTCGAAGCGGCCGCGGTCGAGCTGCCACGACGGCGTCGGCAACAGCTGGCTGACGCCGAGTTCGGTGCAACGATCGATGTCGTTGCGGCCTTCGGAAAAGAAGAAGCGGAAACCGAACTTGCGGATCTGCTCGCTGTCGAGGTGCTCGCGCAAGCGGAGCACGTCGGCGAAATAGTGGGCGCCGATCTCGACCGTGGATTCGCCCACCTTGAACGCGGCTTCGCGCGCCGGATGCGTGCGCCGTTCCAGCACCGTGACCGCCATCGACGGATCGCGTTGCTTGAGCTGGATCGCCAGCGTCAGCCCGGCGAGGCCGCCGCCGAGGATGGCGACATCGGGTTGCGCCCGCTTCTTGTGGGGCATGCCAGTCATGCGGAACCTGTCTGTTGCGCGGCGGCCGGCGCGAACGCCGTGCCGAATTCGCCGCTGGGGTCATCGATGATCGGCGGATGCTGCCGTTGCAGGCGGTAGGCCGCCAACACTGTCCGGGCGCGCACGGCCTGCGTGGCGATATGCACGGCGATGCGCAGGAAGTCGCGCACCGGCTTGAAATGGCTGGCGCGGAATTGCTCGTCGGAATGCACGGTCTTGTAACGCGACTCGATCGGCACCGAGACGCAGCGCGTGCCCAGCTGCTGCGCTGCCGCGATCAGGATCTGCGCCTCGAACACGAAGTCCTCACCGGACACGTTGTCCAGCCGCATCACGGCGGCGGGGTAGAAGCGCTGCCCACTCTGGTTGTCGACCACCTGGTAGCCGAGCGCAAACGCGATGCCCCAGTCGCCGAAATCGTTGGCGATGCGGCGATAGGTGGGCTGCTGCGAACGCCGGCGCATGCGTGCACCGATGATGACGTCGCCGGGGTGGCGGTTGGCCGCATCCAGCAGGCGCGGGATGTCGTCGGCCGAGTGCTGGCCGTCGCCGTCCATCGTGATCACCGCGGCAAAACCCCGCTGCAGTGCCTCGCGAAAGCCATCGCGCAGCGACGCCCCCTTGCCCATGCGCCGCGGATGCCGCAGCAGCGTGATCGGCAGGCCGACGAGTTGCGTGCTGGTGTCGTCGTCGGAACCGTCGTCGATCACGATCACGTTGGCGCAATGCGACAGCGCACTCTCGACCACGCCGCGGATGCGCAGCGCCTCGTTCAGCGCCGGGATGACGATGGCGATGCGTTCGGGCGACAACATCATGGAGCGCGCTCCGCACGGGACAGCACCGCGCCGGAGAGTGTCAGGCGCAACAGGCGATGTGGACCGGCTTTCAACATGACGCAATTGTCGCCCCCGGCCAGTGCATCGAACAACGGCAGCATCGGCGCCATCAGGTTGCCAGCGTAGCGCAGCGACAAGGAGCCGTGGGCGGGTTCAGGTTCGCCATCGATGAGTTCGGCGCACAGTTGCACTGCGTCGGTGCGGGGCGTGTGCTTCGACAGCACCAGGGCCGCGCCCAGCACGCCCTCGCTGCGGGCGATGCCGGACAGCGGCCCGACCGACTGTGTGTCGTAGCAGGCCAGCAACACCGCCTCGCTGCCCGTCGCCAGTTGCACCAGCGCCTCGAGCAGGCCCTCGGCGAAGCTGGCGTCGTAAGCCGAGATCGCGGTCGTGGGCGCCATGCAGCCGTTGCCGATGGTCCAGTAACCGGCCGCGGCGTTGTGCACGGAGTTGTGGAATTTGGTCGGCGAGATGGTGCGCGGCTCATCGCGCAGGGTCGCGCACATGTAGTCGGTGATGGCCATGTCGCCCTGGGTCGAGGTGAATACGGACGGCAAGTGCTTAGGATCGCGCCCGGCCGCGGCGCAGGCGGCCAAGCCGACTTCCAGCGCCACGGCCACTGATTCCGGCGCGCGGCGGCGTTCGTTGGGCGCGAGCAATTGCGGCGATGGCCGCGACGGCGCATCGGCGGGCAACGCGCCGGATTGGGCGAACGCCTGCGCCGCATCCCACGATGGCAGCCCGTGCGCCCAGAAACCGACGCCCTCGACCGTTGCGGTCAATACACCCATGTGGGGCCGACTCATGTGCGGCCGAACAGCAGCGAGCAATTGTTGCCGCCGAAGCCAAACGAGTTGTTCATGGCGTAGCGGATCTCGCGTTGCGCGTTGTCGAAGCGAATTTGCGGCCCGCACGCGGCATCGGGCGTGGCGCTGTTCAAGGTGCCGGGCAAGGCGCCATCTTCCAGCGCGATCAAGGCGAACACCGATTCGACGATGCCGGCCGCGCCCAGCGTGTGTCCGGTCCAGCCCTTGGTCGAGCTCGCGTGCAGCGTTGCGGGGAACATCACGCCGACCGCATGCGCCTCAACCTTGTCGTTGGCCGGGGTGGCGGTGCCGTGCAGGTTGAGGTAGCCAATCGCGTCGGCCTCGACGCGCGCACGCGCCAACGCGTCACGCATCGCGTATTGCGCACCCAGGCCTTGGGGATGCGGCGTGGACATGTGGTGCGCGTCGCTGGATTCGCCGTAGCCACGCAGTTGCAACTCTGATCCTCGCTCATGGTGGGCTTGTCGAACCACAGGCTCACCATGAGCGTTCTGCCCGCTGCGTTCGAGCACCGCGAATCCACCGGCTTCGCCCAGCGACAACCCGCGTCGCTGCGCGTCAAATGGCTTGCACGGTTCTGGCGACACCAGTTCCAGCGAATTGAAGCCGAACAACACGCTCCCGCACAGCGTATCGACGCCGCCGACCAGCGCCGCATCGGCCAGGCCGGCCTCGATCAATCGCGACGCCTGCGCGAACACCTTGGCGCTGGAGGAGCACGCGGTCGCGATCGTGACGCAGGGGCCGCGCAAGCCGGTGGCGTGCTGCACGAAGTCGCCCAGCGAATGCGGCGTGTGCACGATGTGCTCGACGAGATCCTTCGGGAACGCGCCGTCTTCCAGCCGCGTGTAGGCCTCTTCGGTCGCGCCGATGCTGGAGGTCGACGTGCCCAGCACGATCGCGATGCGTTCGGCGCCATGGCGCGCCTTCATTTCAGCGACCACATCCAGCACGCCGTCCTGTTGCAGCGCCAGCCAGGCCAGACGGTTGTTGCGGCATTCCCATCTGGCCCACGCTTCGGGAAGCGCCGTGTCTTCCAGCCCATCAACGCGACCGATCCAGCAGTCCAGCGGATCGCCGCCAAAATCGTTGAGCCGCAAGCCACTGCGCCGCGCCTGCAACGCCTCGGCCTGCGCCGCGCGCCCGCGGCCGAGCGCGGTGGTCGCGGTGTAGGCGCGGATGGCCAGCGGTGGCATCGGTGGCAAGGACGGTGTGGTCATGCGGTGTTCTATCGGTGACAGGCGGCGATTATAGGAGGCGTGTCCGACCCGGTCGCCTGAACCAACTGTCCCACGGGGATTTCCTTCGGTTGTAGGAACGCACCTGGGCGCGATGAGGCCTTACCGGTAACGCCCATCGCGCCCAGGTGCGCTCCTACAGACAATGGTCACGGACGCGTCCATTACTGCCGCGTTAGCATGCGCTCTGCCGTTTCGAGGGAAGTTCGCATGGGTTCGATGATCGATAGGTCCGCGTTGCTGGGCGTGGTGTTTCTCGGGGTTCTATCCACTGCCGCCACCGCGCAGACACGCGCGCTGACCGCAGACGATTACGCCCGAGCCGAGCGCTTCATCGGCTACAACACCTCGCCGCTGGTCGATCACGGCGCCGCAAACGTGACCTGGCTCAACGATAGCCAGCTGACCTGGGTCGATCACGACGCCAACGGTGATCGCGTGATGCGTTTCGATGCGGCCACCGGCAAGTCTGAAGTCGCCTTCGACCACGCCAGGCTCGCCACGGCCCTGGGCAAGGCCACCGGCAAGCCGGTCAAGGCCAGCAAGTTGCCGGTCACCGGGTACACCCTGGCCGACGACGGCCGTTTCGATGTCGCCGTCGGCGGCACGCATTATTTGTGTGATCTGAAAGACAAGGGCGTCTGCGCCCCGGCCAAGCCGATCGCGAAGGAAAAAGCTGCTGCAATTGCAGGCGGCCCGGCCGTGCTGTCGCCGGACAAGAAACGCGAAGCCTTCATCCGCAACTGGAACCTGTGGCTGCGCGATGTCGCCAGCGGCAACGAGACCCAGCTCACGACCGATGGCGTCACCGATTACGGCTACGCCACCGACAACGCCGGCTGGACCCACAGCGATCGCGCGATCCTGGTGTGGTCGCCGGATTCCAGCAAGATCGCCACCTTCCAGCAGGACCAGCGCAAGACCGGCGAGATGACGCTGGTCAGCACCAATGTCGGACATCCCAAGGTCGACACGTGGAAGTACCCGCTGGTCGGCGACAAAAACATCACCATGATCGAGCGCGTGATCATCGACTTGAACGCACCTCCTTCGGAAAGCAGGATCGTGCGGTTGAAGATGCCGCCGGACCAGCACCGTTCCACGCAATGCGACGACGTCAGCTGCTTCGGCGGCTGGGAGGACGTGCAGTGGGCGAAGGACGGCAGGACGCTGGCGTTTGCCTCGACCTCGCGGGATCACCGGCAGACGTGGTTGCGCGTCGCCGATGCAACCACCGGCGCGGTCCGCGACGTGTTCGACGAAACCACAAAGACCTGGTTCGAGAGCGGCATCAACGCGATCAACTGGCGTTACCTGTCCGACAGCAACGAAGTGCTGTGGTGGAGCCAGCGCAGCAACTGGGGCCATCTGTATCTGTACGACGTCGCAAGTGGCAAGCTCAAGCGCGTCGTGACCAAGGGAGACTGGAACGTCGCGGAAGTGAATCGCGTCGATGAGAAAACGCGCACCGTGTGGTTCACGGGCATGGGACGCGAAGCCGGGCGCGATCCTTATTTCCAGCATTACTACAAGGCCGGCCTCGATGGCGGCGAAGTGACGTTGCTGACGCCCGAAGACGCCAACCACGGCATCGATCTGTCAAAGGACGCGACGTATTTCGTCGACACATATTCAACCACCGGCGCGGCGCCGGTCAGCGTGCTGCGCAAGACTGCCGACGGCAGCACTGTCGCCGAGATCACGCGCGCGGACATCAGTCGGCTCAAGGCCGCCGGCTGGATCGCACCGGAGAAATTCACGGTCAAGGGACGCGACGGCAAGACCGATCTGCAAGGAATGATGTTCAAGCCGACGAGCTTCGATCCGACCAAAAAATATCCGGTCATCAACTACATCTATCCCGGGCCACAGGTCGGTTCGATCCGTACCCGCAACTTCGCTTCCGCGCACGGCGACAACCAGGCGCTGGCGGAACTGGGCTTCATCGTCGTCGCCATCGATGGCATGGGCACGCCATCGCGTTCGAAGGCATTCCACGACGCCTACTTCGAGGATATCGGCGACAACACCTTGCCGGACCAGGTCGCGGGCATGAAGGAACTCGGCAAGCGTCATGCCTTCATCGACATGGATCGCATCGGCATCTGGGGCCACTCCGGCGGCGGCAACGCGACCGCGACGGCGATGTTCAAGTATCCGGATTTCTTCAAGGTCGGCATTGCCGAAAGCGGCAACCACGACAACCGCAATTACGAGGACGACTGGGCCGAGAAATGGCAGGGCCTGGAGGTCAAGCGCAAGGACGGCAGCAGCAATTACGACGACCAGGCCAACCAGAACCACGCCGGCAAGCTGAAAGGAAAACTCTTTTTGATCCACGGCATGATGGACGACAACGTGCCGCCCTCGAACACGCTGCTGGTGGTCGATGCGCTGGTCAAGGCCAACAAGGATTTCGACCTGTTGCTGCTGCCGCATGCGCGCCACGGCTACGGCGTGGATGCGGCGTATGTGACGCGTCGGCGCTGGGATTATTTTGTCGAGCACCTGCTGGGTGCGGTGCCACCGGCGCAGTACACGATGAAGCCGCCGAAGGCGGATTGATGCATTGCCGACGCTCCGTCGAATCGGGACCTGCCTGTTCGCCGGATGGAAGTCTCATCGCGGACGCGATTTTGGTAATGCCTGATCAAGTCCGGGACAGCATCAGACAGCACGGATGATCGCGGACAGCGGTGAATTCATAGACATTCGCATCAAGCCTCCGGAAGCTGTCGGTGACTCGCTTGTTCTGCATGTCGTGGATCCCATCTGGTGTGTGCTCGTCTTCGTCCAATAGATGCCAATTGGCGACCTCATTCGCACGCTCCTACAGGTTTGGACAGAAGCGTTCTAATAGATAGCGGTTGCCCATCGAGAACACGGAAATAACGCCAGGAAGTTATCCTGCGCCGATGGCCACGCCGCAACTGTCCATCGAACAAGCTGCCGTTGCCCTGAAACGCGGCGGCATCCTCGCCTACCCCACCGAGGCCGTCTGGGGACTGGGTTGCGATCCGATGAACCATGCGGCCGTGCTGCGTTTGTTACAAATCAAGCAACGCGACGTCGACAAGGGCCTGATCCTGATCGCGGCGGATCTCGACCAGTTCAAATCGCTGCTCGACTACGCCGCCCTGCCGACCGATCGCCTTGCCGAAGTCCTCGCTACCTGGCCCGGGCCGCACACCTGGGTGATGCCGGCAGGGGCGCTGGCGCCGAGCTGGATCACCGGCGCGCATGCCGGCATCGCGGTCCGCATCAGCGCCCATCCAGTAGTGATCGCGTTGTGCAATGCGTTCGACGGCGCGCTGGTGTCCACCAGCGCCAATCTTGCCGGCGCGGCCGCGCCGAAATTGCTGTCCGAATTCGAGCCGGCCCTGCTGTCCCGCATCGATGGCGTCGTCCAGGGCGACACCGGTGCGCTGGAGCGCCGTACCGCCATCTGCGATGCGCGCAGCGGCGTGGTGCTGCGCGACTGAGTCTGCCGCAGCGCCGCATGCGCCATCTGCATGGCGGGCGTAGCATTCCGGGGGCATTCAATCCCCCACAGGAGCAAGGTCATGGGCAATTTCAGGAACAGGATCGGCCTCAACAAAATCCGCCTCGACAAACTCGGCGCCACGTTGCTGGCCACCGCGTTATGCGCATCGGCCGCGTTCGCGCAGGACAAGGCGGCGAAGGCCGCTGAGCCAAAGATGAGCCCCGAGACGCAGGCGATGATGGAAGCGTGGCAGAAGGCCTCAACGCCCGGCGCGCAGCACAAGCAGCTCGGCGACCAGTTCGTCGGCACCTGGGATACCAAGATGACCGCGTGGATGGACCCGTCGGCGCCGCCGATCACCTCCACCGGCAAGTCTGTGAACACCGCCGTGTTTGGAGGGCGCCAGTTGCGCATGGACTTCACTGGCGAGTTCATGGGCCAGCCGTTCGAGGGCGTGGGTTACAGCGGTTACGACAACGTGCGCGGCAAGTACACCAGCACCTGGACCGACAACATGTCGACCGGCGTGATGATGAGCGAGGGCGACTACGACGCGGCCACCAGGACCTACACCTTCAGCGCCGAGATGCCCGACATGATGAAGCCGGGCAAGACCATTCCGATCCGCGAAACGCTGCGCGTCGTCGATGCCGACCACCACGTCATGGAAATGTTCGAGCCGCGCGACGGTAAGGAAGTCAAGACGATGATGCTCGAGTACTCGCGCGCCAAGTGAGGATTTCCGTTGCAGGCCGGCCGCACTGGCCGGCCTGCAGCGATGAACGGCGGCACAAGCGCAAGCGTCGCCTGAACCGATTTCGCTTTTCCGCTGCGCCCGACGCGCGGAAGATGTCCGCATGCTTCGCGTTGCCACTCTCGCCTTGTTCCTGATGCTGTTGCCCAACGGCAACGCCATGGCCGACGACCAGGTCACGATCTATCGCTGCGTCGATGCCAAGGGCAAGCTGACCTTGCGCGACTCGCCCTGCGTCAAGGGACAACAGCAGCAACAGCGCAGCATGGTGCGGCCGAAGGATCCGCCGCCGCGTCCGGTCGCCAAGACCGTCCGGGTCAAGCCAGCCGCCGCGGCGATGCCTGCCGAAATCCGCTACGTGGTCGTCAATCCACCGCGCCCGCTGTACGAATGCGAGCGCCCCGACGGCACCCGTTACAGCAGTGACAACGATGACGGTAATCGGCGCTGGGTGCCGTTGTGGACGCTGGGTTATCCCGTCTACCGGGAACGCCTGGCGCTTGGCGACAGGATCGGTGCACCGCCGCCAGGTGCTGACGCCGGACGCGGCGGGCCGCGATCAGCCATGGGTTACGGCGCGTTCTACGGCGGCGGCACATGGGTGCAGGACGATTGCTATCCGTTGCCGCAGGACGAGGTCTGCGCGCAATTGTCGGATCGGCGCAGCGAGTTGCGTCGTCGTTATTTCAATGCGATGCCCAGCGAACGTGAAACGCTGGGCGTCGAGGAACGTGGCTTGAACGCGCGCCTGCGCGCCGACTGTGGAATCAATTGATGCGTGGATTGCTGTTCGTGTTTGCTGCCCTGCTGGTTGGCGATGCCATCGCCGCCAACAACGTCGTCATCTACCGCTGCACCGAGGCCGACGGCGCGCTGACCATCCAGAACAACGTGCCCTGTCCGAAGGGAACCAGGCAGGAAAGGCGCGTCATCGCGCCGCCGCCCGCAGCACCGGCCTACGTTCCCGTAGTCCCCGTGCGGCCGGTGTCCCGACCGACGCCCGCGCCCGCAGCGGCCGTCGCTGCCACCACGCCGGCAACGCCCGTCATCGCCGATGCCGACCGACTGCCACCGCCGGAATTGTTCCGCTGCAATACCTACGACAACGACAGCTATCTCAGCGACATCGGCACGCCCGCGCCGCGTTGCGTCCGCTTGAACACCACCGGTATCGACGGCAGTGCAGACATGGGCGCCGGCGCAGCGTGCCAGATGGTGACCGACCAATGCGATCGCGTTGCCGACGGCGCGATTTGCGCGAGCTGGACGCAGCGCCGCAAGCAGGTCGAAGCGGCGTGGAAGTTCGGCAGCGGCGA
>JAJAYW010000066.1 GCA_026786005.1 Lysobacter sp.
ATGTGCTTCGAGCAGCACAGGCATGAGCCGAATATCGCCGGCGCGCGATTCATTCGGGGCTGGCCCAAACCTGTCGGGCGGGGCTTGACCCGCCACCCATCACCCCGCGGCGGGTCAAGACCCGCCCTACGAATGCACAAATGATGACCACGCCCACCCCCACCCCCGCACGCATGCGCGGCGTCAACCGTGCCGAGATCTGCGACGTCAATTTCCAGGAATTCGTGCGCGACTGGAATGGCCACGCCGATACGAGACCGTCGCCGGATGAGGCGATCCTCGACGGCAGCGCGCTCGATGCGCAGGGCTTTCGCGAATTGTTCGAGTCGCAATTGATCTCACGTCATCTCGACCTAATGGCGCGCGTGTTGCGCGTGCAGAACAAGGTTTTCTACACCATCGGTTCAAGCGGCCATGAAGGCAATGCGATGGTTGCGCGGCTGACGCGTCACACCGATCCGGCCTTCCTGCATTACCGCAGCGGCGCCTTCATGGCCGAGCGCTTCCGCAAGTTGCCGGGGACAGACGGTAAACCGCGCGATCCGATCATGGATTCGGCCCTCTCGTTCGCCGCCAGCAAGGACGATCCTGCGTCCGGCGGACGCCACAAGGTCTGGGGTAGCAAGCCGTTGTGGGTGTTGCCGCAAACCTCGACGATCGCCTCGCACCTGCCGAAAGCACTCGGTACCGCGATCGCGATCGAACAGGGCAAGCGCATCGGTCATGCCTTGCCGATCCCCGGCGACAGCATTGCCATCTGTTCGTTCGGCGATGCCGGTTCCAATCATGCGACGGCGCAGACCGCGTTCAATGCGGCGGCCTGGACGGCCTATCAGAAGCTGCCGGCGCCGATCCTGTTCGTGTGCGAGGACAACGGTATCGGTATTTCGGTCAAGACACCGAGCGGATGGATTGCGCAAAACTTCGCGCGTCGCGCCGACATCGATTACTTTTTCGCCGACGGCCTCCATCTCGCGTCCGGCTACGGCCAGGTGCAAGCCGCTGTCGAGCACTGCCGCCGCACGCGCCGTCCGACCTTCCTGCACCTCAGGACCACGCGGATCATGGGCCACGCCGGCACCGATTTCGAAATCGAATGGCGCAGCATAGAGGAGCTGGTCGCGGTGGAAGCGGGCGATCCATTGCTGCGTTCGGCGGCGATCGCGCTCGAATCGGGATTGATGTCGAAGGATGAGATCCTCGCGTTGTACGAAACCACCCGCGCGAAATGTTTCGCGGCCGCAGAAGATGCGGATCGACGTCCGCGCCTGACTGAATTGAGCGACGTGATGGCGCCGCTTGCGCCGTACACGCCGGACAAGGTGCAGGCCGAAGCGATGCGTGCCGATTTCGATGCGAAACGCCTTGAAGTGTTCGGAAGCGACGCCAAACTACCCGAGAAACAGGCGGCAAAACATCTTGCCGTGCAGATCAACAACGCGCTGCACGATCTGTTCTGTAAATATCCCGAAGCACTGCTGTTCGGTGAGGATGTGGCACAGAAGGGCGGCGTCTACACGGTCACCAAGGGCCTGCACAAGGCGTTCGGCAATAAACGCGTGTTCAACACGTTGCTCGACGAGACCATCATCCTCGGCCTGGCGCAGGGCTACGCCAACATGGGCCTGTTGCCGCTGCCGGAGATCCAGTACCTGGCGTACTTCCACAATGCCTGCGACCAGATCCGCGGCGAAGCGGCATCGCTGCAGTTCTTCAGCAACGGCCAGTACCGAAATCCGATGCTGATGCGCATCGCGTCACTCGGTTACCAGCGTGGCTTCGGTGGTCATTTCCACAACGACAACTCGATCACCGCCTTGCGCGATATTCCGGGATTGATCGTCGGTTGCCCCTCGCGCGGCGACGATGCCGCGATGATGCTGCGGACCTTGGCGGCACTGGCCAAGGTCGATGGCCGTGTCTGCGCCTTCCTCGAGCCGATCGCGTTGTACATGGCCAAGGATCTGTACGAAGCGGGCGACGGGCAATGGTTGACGGAGTACCCGTCGCCGGACAAGGCGCTGGTGCTTGGCGAAGCGCGCGTCTACAACGCGGCAGCTGTGGATTGCGTCATTTTCACCTTCGGCAACGGCGTGCCGATGAGCCTGCGCGCCGCGCGACTGATCGAGGCGGAACACGGCTGGAAAACGCGCATCGTCGATCTGCGCTGGCTGGTGCCGCTCAACGATGCCGTGATCGCGCGACATGCAAGCGAGTGCAAGCGCATCATCGTTGTCGACGAAGGCCGCAAGAGTGCGGGCGTGGGCGAGGGCATCATCACTGCAATCGCCGAGGCTGGGCATGGTGCGAAGCCGATGAAGCGCGTGGTTGGCGCGGATACGTTTACTCCGCTGGCTGGCGCGGCATTTTTGGTGATCCCGTCGGACGAGCAGATCGTCGCGGCCGCGGACGGGTTGGCTGCCCTAAAATCTTGACGGTAAAAATGTAGGGCGGAATCCGCGCAGCGGGTTCCGCCGGATGTGGTTTCATTAGTGATGACAGTCGTTCAGGGAATGTACTCGTCGCGTCACCACATGGGGCGGAAGCGACTACGTCGATTCCGCCCTATGAACCAGAACGATCACGGTTCAACGCGCCAATCCGTTCACCAGAGGTCGTTCACGGACGGGAACACCATCGACGTGCAGCGTTTGTTTGGGTTGCACGGGCAGCATTACCGCCAATGCAAGATCGGCCGCCGCACTGACGATCGTGCCATGCGTCGTGCTGTCCTCGTGGACTTCGCTGCCTGGCCGTAGCGGCTGGTTCGACTCGAACAGCACCAGGCCACGTTTGGCCCGTCCCAGAAAATGCGTGCGCGCGACGATTTCTTGCCCCGGGTAACACCCTTTCTTGACGCTGTAGGCCTTGAGCCTGTCCAGCGATAACTGTTGCGGAGTCCATGCTTCCGTTTGCGAAGCATCGAGTCGCGGCAGACCGTGCGCGAGGTCGAATGCCGTCCATCGAGCAGCTGCGTCTGCATCCGGTGTAACGGGTTCGACAGCAATACGCAGCGTGCGCGAACCGCCATCACCGCCCAGATCGAGTTCGATGCCGTGCTCCGGATCGCCACCGAATCGCGCTGCCTTGGCGGTTGGCGGTGCTGCAAACGAACCGATCACGAAACGATCCTCGACCACCTCGATCCTGATTTTGCTGCGAAACACGTAACGCTCCAGTTTCGCGATCAGTTTCGCCGGATCAACGTCGGCCACAATCAGCAACAACCTCTCTTCATCGAGTTTGAGCAGCGTAAAGAACGCAATCACGCGCCCCTTGGGCGTCAGCCAGCCATTCCATTGCCAATGCCCGATGGGGAGGGCAGCCACATCGTTCATGAACTGCGCTTGCGCAAACGCGAGCGCATCGCGACCCGTCAGCGACGCGATTCGGTGATCGGGAAGGGCGAAAACAAGGGGTTCCGCAGTTGGCGGGTTGTCCGTCATGGGGCCGGGACTTAGACTGTATGGGTAACGAGAGAACTGAATGATAGGCGAAACCCCTCCCTTACCCGACCCAGCCGAGTCCGAAGCTGACACGACATCGGAAACGACGGCCGGTGTCGCGACAGATAAAGCGGACGGACCTGCGAAGGCGGAGGAGATCGGCGGCCGCGAAGGCCTCGATCCAACGCGTTACGGTGATTGGGAAAAGAACGGACGCTGTATCGATTTCTGACACAAATGTTGTAGCCCGGACGCACGCGCGCAGCGCTGGAATTCGGGAACGGCAGTGAAAGCCCCGGATCGTCATCCGGGCTACGATATGCGGCATTGCCGCCCAGCAAGAGAATGAGTTGCCGATGACACATCGCGAACGTCCCTTGTCACCGCACCTGCAGGTCTATCGCTGGCAACTCACGATGGTGATGTCGATCCTGCATCGCGCGACCGGCGTTGCGCTGTCGGTCGGGGTGTTCGCAATGGCATGGTGGTTGCTGGCCGTTGCCGCTGGCGGCGACAGTTATGCGACGGCCGCGGAATATCTGGCTTCGCCGTTCGGAAAATTCGTGTTGTTCGGCTTTTCACTGGCCCTGGTCTATCACCTGCTCAACGGCTTGCGTCATCTGTTGTGGGATGCCGGCTGGGGCTTCGATATTCCTGACGTCTATCGCTCCGGTTACAGCGTCGCCGTGCTCACTGTCGTATTCACCGCAGCCATCTGGTTCGTGGCGCTAGGCGGTGCCGCATGAGCACGGGCAACGGCCAATATCGTAATCCGATGCAGCGCGCACGCGGGCTGGGATCAGCAAAGGCGGGTACCGGCCATTTTTGGTGGCAACGCGTGACCGCGATCGCATTGGCGCTGCTGGTGCCGTGGTTCATCGGCGTGCTGGTGTCGCTGATCGGCGCCGATCTCGACAGTGTCCGTACCACGATCGCGCGGCCGTGGAACGCGATACTGCTGGCGCTGTTCGTGATCGCACTGTTCTGGCATAGCAAGCTCGGCCTGCAGGTAGTGATCGAGGACTACGTCCACACCCGCGCAGCTGAAGTTGCGCTGCAACTCCTTGTCACCCTGGCCTGCGCTGTCGGCGCATTCGCGTCGTTGTACGCGATCGGCCGCACAGCATTGATGGCCTGACCGAATGACGAATGCCTACACGATCCAGGAACACCAGTACGACATGATCGTGGTCGGCGCCGGTGGCGCAGGACTGCGCGCAACGTTTGGCCTCGCGCAGAAAGGGCTGCAGACGGCGTGCATCACCAAGGTGTTCCCGACGCGTTCGCACACCGTTGCCGCGCAGGGTGGCATCTCAGCTGCGCTCGGCAACATGGGCGAGGACGACTGGCGTTATCACTTCTACGACACCATCAAGGGCTCGGACTGGCTCGGCGACCAGGACGCGATCGAATACATGTGCCGCGAGGCGATCCCGGCGATCATCGAACTCGAGCATCAGGGCGTGCCGTTCTCGCGCACCGAAGACGGCAAGATCTACCAGCGCCCGTTCGGCGGCATGACCACGCACTATGGCGAAGGCCCGCCCGCGCAGCGCACCTGCGCCGCTGCCGACCGCACCGGACACGCGATCCTGCACACGCTGTACCAGCAATCGCTGAAACACGACGCGCGCTTCTTCATCGAATACTTCGCACTCGACCTGATCATGGATGCCGATGGCGCGTGTCGCGGCGTGCTGGCGCTGGACATGGCCGAAGGCACGCTGCACCTGTTCCGCGCGCATGGCGTGGTGCTGGCGACCGGCGGCTACGGGCGCGCGTATTTCAGCGCGACCTCCGCGCACACCTGCACCGGCGATGGCGGCGGCATGGCGTTGCGTGCGGGCCTCGGCCTGCAAGACATGGAGTTCGTGCAGTTCCACCCCACCGGCATCTACGGCGCCGGCTGCCTGATCACCGAGGGTGTGCGCGGCGAAGGCGGAATCCTGCGCAACAGCACCGGTGAACGCTTCATGGAGCGCTACGCTCCCAACGCCAAGGACCTGGCCTCGCGCGACGTGGTGTCGCGCTCGATGACCATCGAGATCCGCGAAGGCCGCGGTGTCGGTGAGCACAAGGACCACATCCATCTGGACTTGACCCATCTCGATCCGAACGACATCCACGAAAAACTGCCCGGCATCGCCGAGACCGCACTGATTTTCGCCAACATCGATGTCACCAAGCAGCCGATCCCGGTGTTGCCGACCGTGCACTACAACATGGGCGGCATCCCGACCAACTACCATGGCGAAGTGGTGCAGGTGAAGAACGGCAATCCCGATGTAGTGGTGCAGGGTCTCTACGCGATCGGCGAAGCGGCCTGCGTGTCGGTACATGGCGCAAATCGCCTCGGCTCCAATTCGCTGCTCGATCTGGTGGTGTTCGGCCGCGCGGTGGCCAATCGTTGCGGTGAAACCATCAAGCCGGGCATGGCCCACGCCAAGCTGGCGGGTGATGCCTGCGATGCGTCGCTGGCCAACCTGGACAGGCTGCGCAACGCGCATGGCAGCACCCCGACCGCGCAGATCCGCGACAACATGCAACGGACGATGCAGAACGACGCGGCGGTGTTCCGCACCGGCGAAACGCTCGCCGAAGGCGTCCGCAAGATCCGCGAGATCAATGCATCGTTTGCGGACGTCAAGGTCAGCGACCGGTCAATGATCTGGAATTCCGATCTGGTCGAAACGCTGGAGCTGCAGAACCTGCTCGGTCAGGCGCTGACCACCATTGTTTCGGCGGAAAACCGCACCGAATCTCGAGGCGCGCATGCGCGCGAGGATTTCCCGGACCGTGACGATGCCGGCTGGCAGAAGCACACGTTGTGCTGGGTCAATGACAGCGGCGAGACCAGCATCGACTATCGACCGGTGCATATGGTCACGTTGACCGACGATGTGGACGTGGTGCCGCCGAAGCCGCGTGTTTACTGATGAAGAATTCGTCTGTCCGCCAAGGAAGCAAAGAACGCAACATTGTTTTGAACAGACATAGCTACTCCTTTGCGTCATTCGCGTCCTTTGCGGACCGAAAACGCTCCTGACAGGGAACTGGTACTGCAATGGCAGAATTTGCGCTTCCAAAGAACTCGAAGATCCAGCCAGGCAAGCACTTTCCCGCCGCCGCTGGCGGAAAGGCTGTCCGCAGTTTCAAGGTCTACCGCTGGAATCCGGACGACGGCCTCAATCCACGCGTCGACACCTATGATGTCGATACCGCCGCGTGTGGGCCGATGGTTCTCGACGCGCTGATCAAGATCAAGAACGAGATCGACCCGACGCTGACCTTTCGCCGCTCATGCCGCGAGGGCATCTGCGGCAGTTGCGCGATGAACATCGACGGCACCAACACGCTGGCCTGCACCAAGGCGATCGCGGACTGCGGCAAGCCCCAGGTGCCGGTGTATCCGCTGCCGCACATGCCGGTGGTCAAGGACCTGGTGCCGGACCTGACGCATTTCTATGCGCAATACGCATCGATCAAGCCATGGATCCGCACGCAGAGCCCGGCGCCGCCGGACCGCGAACGACTGCAGTCCAAGGAAGACCGCGCCAAGCTCGACGGCCTTTACGAATGCATCCTCTGCGCCTGCTGTTCAACCGCATGCCCGAGCTACTGGTGGAATGGCGAGCGCTACCTCGGCCCGGCGGTATTGCTGCAGGCTTATCGCTGGATCATCGACAGCCGTGACGAGGACACAGGAGCGCGTCTGGACGATCTTGAAGACCCATTCAAGTTGTATCGCTGCCACACCATCATGAGCTGCACGCGCACGTGCCCGAAGGGATTGAATCCTGCGAAGGCGATTGGTGAGATCAAGCAGTTGATGTTGGCGCGGCGGGGCTAAAGGGCCGCCAATCGCTTGAACAACAGTTCGATCCCGTCTATATGAAAACTGACTTGGCCAAGAAAACTAAAATATCTCTCGTAACTGTCATCGTCATCAACGAAAGGCAGGCTCCATAGTCTCTGACCATCCATTCGCTCAGTAGCGATCCTCCGTGGCCGCTGATGGTGTCGTCTATTGCTTTCGATATTTGAAAACCTGAAGGACACCCCATGGCGCCGACACTGATATTCCTGCCCGCCATCGCCATGGTGCTGCTCATCATCCTGGTGACCTTCCGCATGTTCGGCGAGCGCGTGCGGCAGGTGAAGGCGGAAAAGATTTCCTTCCGCGAGATTCCCAGCAGTTCGCAAATGGCGACGCGCTTCGCTGATACCCGGGCCGCCGACAACTACAGGAACCTGTTCGAGGCGCCGGTGCTGTTCTATCTGGCATTGGTTGTCGCGTTCGTGGCCGACCAGGTGACGCCGCTGACCCTGGGACTGGCATGGGGCTATGTTGGACTGCGTTACGTGCACAGCTGGATCCATTGCAACTACAACCGTGTGCGCGACCGGTTGTATGTGTTTTTTGCCAGCAACCTGGTGTTGTGGACGTTGTGGGGAGTGCTGGGCGTGGGCTTATGGCGCGGATGAATTGTGTAGGGTGGGCCTCCTTCAAACGACGGGGACTTGATGGACGTAACTTTGATCTTCCTGCCGGCTCTGGCGATGGCAATGCTTACCATCGCCGTCATGTTGCGGATGCTCGCCATCCGCGTCGGTGAAATGAAGCGCGAGCGCATCCATCCGCAGGCCGTCGCGACTTCCGCGCAGGCTACCGCTCGCTTCGGCGACACGCGTGCCGCCGACAACTTTCGCAATCTCTTTGAACTGCCGGTGCTGTTCTATGTGGCCTTGTTGTTCGCCGCGCAGATGGGCCAGGTGACGACCACGATGTTGACGCTGGCATGGTTGTTCGTCGCGCTGCGGACGGCGCACAGTTACATCCACTGCACCTATAACAAGGTGATGCATCGCTTCAAGGTTTACCTCGCCAGCGGGGTGGTGCTGCTGTCGCTATGGGCGTATCTGGCAGTCTGTCTGTTCTGGTGAGCGACGAAGCCGAAATCAAGCGCTTGCGCTGGCGCTGCCGCCGCGGTATGCGCGAGCTGGATCAGTTGCTGACGCGTTATCTCGATCAGGCGTGGGCCGAGGCATCCGAAACCGAACGCGGTGTTTTCCTACGATTACTCGATTGCGAAGACGATAAGCTCTGGCGCTGGTTCCTGGGTCATGAAACTCCCGACGATGTCGAAATCGCATCGCTCCTCCATCGCATCACCGAACTGCCGCCTTGAATGGCGGCCCTCGCGTTGGGTGATCGGTGGTCTGCTGGCGCTCACCGCGCTCGGTGTCTTCTCAATCCTCGTTTCTGAAATGCCGCGTCCCGTTGCTTGGCCGTTGGCCGCATCGGCCTTGGGATACGGCCTCTGGCTGACGCGTCTCGAATCACGCAAGCCGACCCTTTCCTTCGTCTGGCCGGGAAGCGACGGGCCGGCAATGTTGGACGGTGATCCGATCCGCGAGGTCGAAGTGCAATGGCGCGGATCGCTGGCATTCGTGCGCTGGCGCGTGAAAACAGGCCGGATCCAGCGCGTCAGCTGGTGGCCGGACACGCTGTCCCCAGCCTCGCGACGTGAACTGCGTCTGGCCACGCCAGTGGCGATCGCTTCGCGCCAGCGCGGCGCGATGGCACCATAGAGGCTGTCTCGCCAGTCCGTACTCATGTTCAAACCCATTCCTGTCGCCATCGGCCTGCGCTACCTGCGCGCTAAACGCCGCAACGGTTTCATCTCCTTCATCTCGATGGCGTCGATCCTCGGAATCGCGCTGGGCGTGACCGTGTTGATCACGACGCTGGCGGTGATGGGCGGCTTCCAGCGCGAGATCCGCGACCGCATGTTGCAGATGGTCGCGCACGCCACCGTCAGTTCCGATGGCGCGCCACTAGAGAACTGGCAGCAGGCCGTTGAAGTCGCGAAGCAGGACAAGCGCGTCGCAGGCGCAGCGCCGTACATCGACATGCAGGCGCTGCTGGCAGGTGTACGCAACCAACCCGCGCTGATTCGCGGCGTATTGCCGCAGCAGGAACGATCGGTCTCCGTGCTTGCGGACAAGATGAAGGTCGGTAAATTGGAAGACCTCACACCCGGCGCATTCAATATCGTGCTCGGCAAGGAATTGGCGTTGTGGCTCGGCTTGAGTGTTGGCGACAGCGTGGTCGTCACCTTGGCCGATGCGCAAGGCACGCCGCTGGGCGTCATGCCCAAGCTGAAACGGTTCAAGGTGTCCGGCATTTTCGAGGCCGGTCACAACGAATACGACAAGGGCCTCGCGATCGTCCACATCAGCGACCTGCAGCGCGTGTTGCGGATGGGCGAGGGCGTCACCGGCGTGCGGCTGAAACTGCACGATATGGATATCGCCTGGGAAGTGGCGCGTGATCTTGCATTGCGACTTCGCGGACCCTTCCGCATCACTGACTGGAGCAGCGAGAACGCCAACATCTTCCGTGCGCTGAAGATGGAGAAAACAATGATCGCGATCCTGCTGTCGCTGATCATCGCGATGGGCGCGTTCAACCTGGTGTCGTCGCAGGTGATGCTGGTCACCGACAAGCAGGCCGATATCGCTATCCTTCGCACGCTCGGCCTCTCGCCCAAGGGCGTCATGCAGATCTTCATGGTGCAGGGCACGCTGATCGGCGTGATCGGCACCGTGCTGGGCGTGGTCGGAGGCGTGCTGCTCACGCTCAACCTCGAACACATCCTGCGCCTGATCGAACGCGGCTTCGGCGTCGTGCTGATGCCCGAGGACGTGTACTACATCACCGGCTTGCCGACCGAATTGCAGGCCGGCGACGTGATGGTGATCGGGACCATTGCATTGACGATGAGTTTCTTCGCGACGATTTATCCGGCTTGGCGCGCATCGCGCACGGCGCCGGCGGAGGCGTTGCGTTATGAGTAATCGGAAATGGGAAATGGGGAGTAGGGAGTGGGAAGGGCCTGGATCACGGGATTGGCACAAGAGCGGGAGAGGTTTTCCCACTTCCCACTTCCCACTCCCTACTTCCAATGAGATTCACTCGCCATGATCGCGTCGTCCGTTATCCACGCCGAAGGCCTCGGCAAGACCTACTCGGAAGGCACGCTGCGCACGCATGTGTTTGATGGCCTCGATCTGCTGGTGCATGCCGGCGAGACGGTGGCCATCGTTGGCGCGTCGGGCGCGGGCAAGAGTACGTTACTGCACCTGCTCGGTGGACTGGACACGCCGACGGCTGGCGAGGTCTTCGTCACCGGCCAGCAGATGTCGAAACTCTCCGACGCAGCGCGCGGATCGTTGCGTAATCGGGCGCTGGGTTTCGTCTATCAATTCCATCATTTGCTACCCGAGTTCACGGCGCTGGAAAACGTCATGTTGCCGGTGATGCTCGGCGGCACGTCGGTGTCCGATGCATCGCTGCGTGCGACGCAGTTGCTGGAGTCGGTCGGCCTCGGTCATCGCCTCGAACACAAACCCGGCGAACTGTCCGGCGGCGAGCGGCAACGCGCCGCGGTAGCGCGTGCGCTGGTCAACAAGCCGGCCTGCGTGCTCGGTGATGAGCCTACCGGCAACCTTGATGAGCGCACTGCTGCAAATGTGTTCGAGCTGATGCTGGAATTGAATCGCGCCGAGAAGACCAGCCTGGTGCTGGTGACGCACGATCGCGCGCTGGCACGGCGTCTGGATCGCGTGCTGGAACTGCACGAAGGCAAGCTGCGGGAGTTGTCCGCGGCCGAGGTCTGATCGGGGCCGAAGACCACAGCGCCTTGTTTTTCTGTAGGAGCACACGTGGGCGCGATTGGGCTCTACCGGTAAAGCCTCATCGCGCCCAGGTGCGCTCCTACAAAGGCACGCGTCTGTTCAAACCGTGCTTGTAGAAACCGGCGAAAAGCAGCGGAGCAAGCTCCGCTCTACGGGTAGCGGATTGCCGCTACGACAACCGGCCGGGATTCGGAACTTTCCTACAGCTGCAGGACACGCCTTCTGATGGCGACGTCGTCGTGTTGCACGGAGAGTCACTCTTGGGCCGCGTCATCCGACGCCGTGCAACAAAAAGGCGTGACATGGGTAATGCGGTTGCGGCGCCGCCCTTCGGAATTGCAGTCGCGCTGACATTGGTGTCCGGCGTCACTGCCTGCCTGTTACTGCCTGGATTGCCGCCGTGGCCACTGCTGGCCACGATGTTCGTGATGGGATTCGTCTTTTGGTTGCGCGCCCGCCGCCTACGCATTCTCGGCGCATTGCTGTGCGGGTTCGGGCTTGCCGGTCTGCATGCCAGTGCATCGTTGGCGCAGCAGCTTCCGCCGGCGATGGAACATGGCGAGGTCATCGTCGAAGGGCGGATTGTCGAACTGCCGCAAGGCGAACCGCGTCGCACCCGGTTCCGCTTCCGCGTCGACCGTTCCGCATCACAACCCGAGGCCCTGCGCGGCAAACTTCTGCAGCTGGCGTGGTACGACCAGGATCCTGCTGCGCGCGATCTGCAGGCCGGAACGCGGTGGCGATTGACACTGAAGCTGCGCGCGCCGCGCGGCTTGCGAAATCCCGGCGGCTTCGATAGCGAGAAGTACGCGTTGGCGCAACGCGTGGCCGCAACGGGCTATGTCCGCGACACGTTGTTGGCGCGCCGTCTCTCGGCACCGCACGGCATCGATGCGTGGCGTGATGCGATGTCGCAACGCATCGCCAACAGCATTCCGCAGGCATCTTCACGGTTCATCCGCGCACTGGCGCTGGGTGACACGCGCGCGCTGGAGGACGATGACTGGGAAACACTGCGTGCAACCGGCCTGACCCATCTGATCGCGATCTCCGGTTTCCACGTCGGCCTGGTCGCTGGCTTCTTCGCCTTGCTGGCCTCGGCGATTTGGCGGCTCGTTCCCTTGTTGGCGCGTCGCCTGCCAAGACCGCAGGCGTCCGCGATGGCCGCACTGATCGGTGCCAGTGGCTATGCGGCCATCGCCGGATTCGCGTTGCCGACCGTACGCACGGTGCTGATGATCGGCGTCATCGTTGCGGCGCGACTGTGGCGCCGTCCGCAGCGGCCGGCGGAGTCGCTGGCGCTGGCTGCGATCGTGTTGCTTGTCGTCGATCCGCTTGCATTGCTCGCACCGGGTTTCTGGTTGAGCTTCGTCGGTGTCGGCTGGCTGCTGTGGTGTCTTCCGCACGCGTCGCAGAACGTGATGCGTGATTTCCTCGGCGCGCAAGGCGTTGCAACGCTCGGCTTGTTGCCGCTTACAGTGGTGTTGTTCGGGCAGGCCTCGCTGGCCGGGCCGCTCGCCAATCTGGTGGCGGTGCCGTGGTGGAGTCTGGTCGTCGTGCCGTTGTCGTTGATCGGCACCGGGCTGGATGCGTTGCATGCGGGGTGGGGCGTCTGGAGCTGGCAACTGGCCGTGCACGCATTCGATCTGACGTGGCCGCTGTTCGATCGACTCGGCAGCAGCGGCATTGCCTTGTGGTGCCTGCCCGAGGCACGCTGGTTTGCACTGCCGCTGGCTCTGGTCGGCACATTCTGGCTGTTGCTGCCGCGCGGTGTGCCGGGTAAAGCGTTGGCGATGCTGTTGTGGCTGCCGTTGTTGTGGCCGCAGCGCGACCTGCCCAGACACGGCGAAGCCGAGCTCGTGTTTATCGATGTCGGGCAAGGCCTGTCGATATTGGTGCGCACGAAGCAACACGCGCTGTTGTACGACATGGGCCCGGCGGTGAAGGATGGCTTCGATGCCGGCGAACGCGCAGTCATCCCGGCCTTGCACGCGCTGGGCGTGCGCAGCATCGACACCGCCATCGTCAGCCACGGCGACAACGACCACGCCGGTGGCTTCGACGCGGTGCGGCGCATGTTCCCGATCAACAAGGTCATGGCACCAGAGGGTTCGCCGACGGTTGCGACGCATCCATGCGTCGCCGGGAACACATGGCGATGGGACGGCGTAACGTTTCGCGTGCTGCACCCACCGCCACATTTTCCCTACCTGAAGAACGAGTCGAGTTGCGTGCTGCGGATCGAGACCGTGCATGGCGCGGCGCTATTGACGGGCGATATCGGCGACGTGATCGAACGCGACCTGGTGCGTCTGGGCGCGCGCGACGTGCAGGCGGACGTGGTCTTGATGGCGCATCACGGCAGCAGCGGATCATCCGATGCCGCTTTCGTCGCCACGACCGGCGCGCGTTATGCGATTGCCTCGGCCGGGTATGGCAACCGTTTCCGGCATCCGAAAACCGAAGTCGTGAGCCGCTGGCAACGGGCGGGTGCCGAAGCGATTTCCACCCTCGACCAAGGCGCCTTGCGGATCCGCCTGGCGGCCGATGGCATCGAGGCCGAGGGTCACCGCCAAGCCCATCCGCGATTGTGGGACGCCGCGCGGCGCCAAAAACCGGGACAAAAGCCATTCATGCCATAGCCGCATTGCCAAGCGCGCGGCGGCGCGATGGACAAAACCGCCGCTGGGGTAGAGGCGCGGCGCGGGCTATCCTGTCGGCCTGCATCGAAACGGCCGGATGTGCCGGAGGATTGAAGCGTGCTGGAACTGATCAAGGCGGGCGGCTGGCCGATGATCCCGTTGTTGCTGTTGTCGCTGGTCGGGTTCGGCATCATCGTCGAGCGGTTCTGGACCTTGCGCCGCAAAGCCGTGCTGCCTGCGGGCCTGGGCGATGAGGTCCGCGCCTGGGCCGCGCGCGGCAAGCTTGACCCGGGCCACATCGACTCCCTGCGCAGCACCTCCCCGCTAGGCGAATTGCTGGCGGCTGCGCTGGACGTGCGCAATCGTCCGCGCGACCAGATCCGCGAACGGATCGAGGACGTGGGTCGGCACCTGGTGCATCGCATGGAGCGCTTCCTCAACACGCTCGGCACCATCGCGGCGGCGGGTCCGTTGTTGGGCCTGTTCGGCACCGTGGTCGGCATGATCCAGATGTTCCTCGGCATCCTCGATCACGGCATCGGCGATGTCACGCAGCTGGCGGGCGGCATCGGCAAGGCACTGGTCTGCACCGCGGCCGGCATGATCGTCGCCATCCCCGCGTTGATGTTCCATCGTTATTTCCGAGGCCGCATTGCCGAATATATTGTTGCGATGGAACACGAGGCGATCCGTCTGCTGGATACGCTCGATCCGCGCAGCAATATCGTTGCGCCAGCGGTCCCTCCTGTCCGCGCACCCGTCGCCTGACGGGTAGTTCCAGACATGCGCATCCGCGACCACCGTTCCGATGACGAACCCGAGATCAACCTGATCCCGTTGATCGACGTGATCCTGGTGCTGATCATTTTCTTCGTGATCACGACCACGTTCGAGACGCGGTCGGTGCTGCGTCTGCAACTGCCGCAAGCCACCGGCGAACCCGTACCCAGTGAGGCGCGTATGTTGAACCTGCTGGTCAATGCCGAGGGGCGTTATTTCGTTGGCGATCGAGAAGCGCTGCGCACCGATGTTGATTCACTCAAGCGCACCATCGTCGATGTCACCGGCAACGACCGCGAGCGGCCTGTGTTGCTGCGTGCCGACGCGCGCACCCCGCATCAGGCGGTGGTGACCGCATACGACGCGCTGGGACAGCTCGGCTTCAAGCAGATCATGATCGCCACCGCGCCGGAGCCCAAGCGTTGAGCGACACATCGTTGAACGGCGCCAGCAAGCCCTGGCCGACCTATAAACGTCTGCTGCAGTACGCCCGGCCGTATCGTCCGTTCCTGCTGATGGCCCTCGTCGGCATGGTGTTCGAGGCCGCCGCGGGCGCGGGTTTCACCCGGCTGATGAAGCCCATCGTCAACAACTCCTTTGACCCCAGCAACACCAGCGTGAGTTTGTTGCTGCCGCTGGCGATCGTGGGTTTGTTCGTGGTCAGGGGCTTGGCGGGCTTCGTCACCGACTACGGCATGGCGCGTTCCGGACGCAGCGTGGCGCGCGACCTGCGGATGTTGTTGCTGGGCAAATACCTGCGAATGCCCGGTTCGCGCTTCGATGCCGAGCCGGTGCCGTCGATGTTGACCAAGCTCGGCGGCGATACCGAACAGGTGGCGATGGCGGCGATCGACGCAATGAAGGTCATGATCAGCGCCAGCCTGCAGGTGATCGCGATGTTGGCCCTGATGTTGTACGAAAGCCCGAAGATCACCTTGATGATCCTGCTGCTGGGGCCGGTGCTTGCGGTGATGATGGACCGGGTCGGCCGCCGCTACCGCAACATCAACCACCGCATGCAGGAAGGTGCGGCCGGGATGCTGCAGTCCGCGGGCCAGTCGCTGCAGGGCCACCAGGAGGTCAAGGTGTACGGCGCGCAGCAGGCCGAGCTCGACCGCTATGCGACGCTGGTGCAGCAGAACCTCAGGCTGGGGATGAAGGTCGAGGTCACGCGTTCGATCTCCTCGGTCGTGGTACAGCTGATGGGCGCGATCGGCCTGGCGTTGCTGCTGTTCGTGGCCGGGCTCGAGGCGATCGCAGGGCGGCTGGATGCGGGCGGTTTTGTCATGCTGATGGTGGCGATGATCGCGATCATCCCGGCGTTGAAGCAGTTGACCAACGTGCAGGGCATGGTCCAGCGCGGCGTGTCGTCGGCGCAGCGCCTGTTCGAGGTGCTCGACAGCGACGACGAGCCCGATACCGGCACGCTGCCGCTTGCGCGCGCGCAGGGCGTCATCGAATTCAGGAATGTGTCCGCGCGTTATCCGGGCCAGAACGAACCCGCGCTGGACGATGTCAGCTTCACCGCCAAGCCGGGCACGGTGACCGCGATCGTCGGCCGTTCCGGCAGCGGCAAGACCACGCTGGTGCGGTTGCTGCCGCGTTTCTACGCGCCGCAAAGCGGCGAGATCCTGCTTGATGGACAGCCACTGGATGCCTACAGGCTCGCCGACCTGCGCCGGCAGATCGCGTTGGTCAGCCAGCGGGTGATGCTGTTCGATGACAGCATCGCCGCCAACGTGGCCTACGGCGAATTGAGCGCAGCCGGCGAGGATGTACTGGCCGATGCGATCCGCGGCGCGAATGCGATGGAATTCGTCGAACGTCTTCCGCAGGGTGTCGATACGCCAATCGGCGAAGACGGCGGGCGGCTGTCCGGCGGGCAGCGTCAGCGCCTGGCGATTGCACGCGCGATGTTGAAGGACGCGCCGATCCTGATCCTGGACGAAGCGACCGCTGCGTTGGATAACGAGTCGGAACGCCTGGTACAGGACGCGTTGCAACACTTGATGCCCGACCGCACCACGCTGGTCATCGCGCACCGGTTGTCGACCATCGAACATGCCGATCAGGTGCTGGTGCTCGATCACGGCCGACTGGTGGAGCAGGGCACCCATGCCGAATTGATCGCACGCAGCGGGTTGTATGCGCGACTGCACCGGATGCAGTTCCGCGAGCCTGATTCCGTATGAAGGCTGCTGCATGACAACGCGCAGACCGCAACCTCCGGCGTGGTGGTACGGCGATGCGACACCGCCGCTGCATGCGCGGCTGCTCTCGCAGCTCTATGGCGCTTCAATCGGCCTGCGCACGTTGTTGTATCGGGGCGGCATCCTTCGACGTCGGCGTGCCGGCATTCCAGTGGTTGTGGTCGGCAACCTCACGGCTGGCGGCTCGGGCAAGACGCCGTTGACGATTGCCATCGTCGAACGCCTGCGCGAGGCCGGTTGGCATCCCGGCGTGGCGAGCCGCGGTTACGGCCGGAAGGATGCATCGCGCGCGGTGTGGGTCGATGCGAAAAGCGATCCCGACAACGCTGGCGACGAACCGTTGCTGATCGCGCGCCGCAGCGGCGCGAAAGTGAGGGTCGATCGCGATCGCGTCAGCGCGGCCCGCGCGCTGGCCGAAGCCGGCTGCGACATCGTGATCTGCGACGACGGCCTGCAGCACTATCGCCTTGGCCGCGACATCGAGATCGAGGTGGTCGACGGCGCGCGTCGCTACGGTAATGGACGGTTGCTTCCCGCTGGCCCGCTGCGCGAACCTGTGGAGCGCAACATGGAATGCGATTTCCGGGTCGTCAATCTGTCCGCGAATGTCTCAGGCAATGGAACCGGCGAGCAGGGTTTTGGCGAATGGCCAATGCACGTGTCGGCCGGCATGGCCCTGCCGCTGCTCGGCGGCCGGCCGCGTGCGCTGTCGGCCTTTATCGGCCAGCGCGTGCATGCGGTGGCCGGGATCGGCCATCCCGAGCGCTTCTTCACGATGCTGCGCGAATTGGGTATGGCGGTGGTGCCACATGCCTTTGCCGATCACCACCGCTACGTTGCAGGGGACTTCCAGTTCGGCAGCGACCTGCCGGTGCTGATGACCGAAAAGGACGCGGTGAAATGCATCGCCTTCGCCGGCCCGCTCACTTACAGCGTGCCGATTCGCGCGGAGTTGCCGGAAGCATTCTGGATCGCCTTGCAGCATCGCCTGCCCCCGCCGGCCGGCGGCCCCGCATGAGGTAGCGACAACAAAAAAGCCGCAATAAAAATAACGCCAGAACATTACACCA
>JAJAYW010000067.1 GCA_026786005.1 Lysobacter sp.
CCGCCCCCCCCCCGGCCCGCTCCTACAAAAGTAAAAACGGGCCTTGCGGCCCGTTTTCGTTTCCTGCTTGCGCGACCGGCCTCAGAACGAACTCGTCGCTGCCGGCGCACCCTGCGGACAGAACTTCTTGTAGTACTCCATCGCCTTGGGCATCAGCGCCTGCAGGTTCTGTATGCGTGTCTCCGGGTTCGGATGGGTCGATGCGAATTCGGGCGGAGATTGCCCCTGGCTCATCTGGCCCATGCGCTGCCACAGCGGAATCGCTTCCTGCGGATTGAAACAGGCCGCGGCCGCCAGCATCAGGCCGACTTCGTCCGCCTGCGTTTCATGCTTGCGTGCATAGGGCAACTGCGCGCCGTAGCCGTAAGCGGCCATCACCATCTGCTGGGTTTGCGGATCCATGCCGCTCATCGAACCGGCGACCTGGCCCAGCTGCGCGAGGCGTTGTTGCGCCATGCGCTGCGCGCCGTGGCGCAGCAAGGCGTGGGCGATTTCGTGACCCAGCACGATGCCCATCGCGTCCGCGTTTTGCGCGACCGGCACCAAACCGGTGTAAACCGCCATCTTGCCGCCCGGCAGGCAGAACGCGTTGGCCTGTTCGGACTGGATGACGTTGACTTCCCACTCGAAACCCGCCCCCACGTGCTGCGGTTGCAGTCCGTGTTCTGCCGCCAGCGCGGTTTCCACGGGATCGACCTTGGCGACCAGCCGTTGCGCGATTTCGCGGATCTGCTTGGCGACTTGCGAATTGGGATCGACCGGACGTTCCTGCGACAGGATTTCCTGATAGGCCTGCAAGCCCAGCGTTTCTTCTTCTTCCAGCGACAGGTTCTTGTCGATGACGACTTTTTCGCCAGTGGTCGGATCGACCGACTGGTTGGAGAACCAGTAATACGCGGCGTATCCGGCAAACAGCAGCAGGATCCACCAGCGCACACCGCCGAATCCGAATCCTCGGCGTGGCGTACCACCCTGCCCTGACTGATTACCCATTGGATCTTGCCTCATTACCCTTCTCCCTCGACTGAGGATCCGCAGATCCGGAATGCCTAGATTTCCCGCACAACCCGGAAGCCGGTGCGTGCGTTGGTTACATCATGTCCCGCCGACATCCGCCATGCGGCGCGCGTCTGCTCCGGTGAACTGGCCCACGAGCCGCCGCGGATCACCCGCGTCCGGCATCCCGGATTGACCCACGCGCCTCCATTTGCCGGCGCGCGCCGATAACCGACGTGCCAGCAGTCGCCGGTCCATTCGCTGACATTGCCTGCCAGGTCGTGAAGATCGTATGCATTGACCGAAAACCGGCCGACGGGCGCCGGTCCCCAGTACCCGTCGCGATAGGGTGTAAACGCATTGCTCCACTCGCGGCCCGATGGCGAGCGATCGCCCGCGCCGGTGAAATTACCGGCACGGGTTCGCGGCAAACCCTCACCCCACGGGAAGCGGCCTTCCTTGCCGGCACGCAACGCGTATTCGAATTCGGCTTCGTGCGGCAGCCGATAGCGCTGCCCGGTTTGTTGCGACAACCAGTGTGCGTAGGCCTCTGCATCGCGCGCGTCGATGTGCAACACCGGCAGCTCGTCCGCCGCCGGATTGCCCGCGTAGTCGCTGCGCCAATCGACGCCGCTGCGGCGCACGAAGTTGCCGCTGCGTTCGTCATAGACGGTGGAGAAACCCCGCCGCTGCGCGCGCGCTCGATGTTGCGTCGCCGCCATGAAGCGCCGGAACTGCCCCACCGTGACTTCGGTCCGCGACATCGCGAAACCGCGATCGAAACGGACGTAGTGCTGCGGTTTTTCGGCCTTGCCGGCATCGGCCTCGGTGTCCTTGGCGCCCATGCGGAATCCGCCGTGCGGCACCACCACCATCTCCGGCCCGCGCGTGGCGGACTTCAGCGCATCGGTGAACACCTGGCCCGGGCGAAACAAGCCGTAATGCGATGCGAGGTCGATCCGTTGCCGCAGGTCGGAGGCGGCGGCATTGCCGGTCGGTGCAATCCGCAGGATCTCGGCAAGATTGCGCCGTGCAAGTTCCAGGCCGCCACGCTCGCCCAGCGCAGCGAGGCCCTCATCGTGCAGTTGCCGGATCTGCATCAGCCGGATGGCTTCGATGCGGTTCCCGGCATCGGCGACGGTGCCTGTCCCACGGCGCACCTTGGCCGCGGTCTGCAACCAGCGTGCCGCGTCGTCGAAATCGCGCTGTTCAGCGGCCACTTCGGCGCGCCGGATCAACGCGCTCTCCACCGACGCCACGCCTTGCAACGCGCGTGGCTGATCGGGCCGCAGGCGCAACACTTCGCGGAATTTGCCCAAGGCCCCGCTCCCGCTGCTGGCCCCGCTTTCACCGAGTGTGCCGGATGCGACATCGCGTTCGCCCGCGTCGTTCAGCAACACGATCCGGTCCGCCTGGTCGACACGCGACAGGAATGCGATCACGTCCGCATCCGTTGCACGCACCGTGCGCGCAACCGCCGCGATCTCGTGCGCTCGGGTCAGGGCAAACGGATCTTCTTCCGATTGCAGCAACGCTTCGTCGCCGGCCACCAGCAACGCGGCCAGGGCACGATCGAGGCCCGTGCCGGCATCGGTGTCATCCGCGGCGAGTTCGAGGATCGCCAGGTACAACGGGATCGCCGATTGTGCATCGGCATACAGGCGCTCCTCGCGCAGCGCCTTGGCCGCGCCGCGTTTGGCGGCAGCGATGCCTTCGGGCTGCAATTCGACCACCGGCGCGCTCCAGGTGAGCGCGTCGGCTGCGCGATCGTCACCGCTGATGGTCACGCTGGCCGGATCACGCGCGTCACGGGTAGCAGCGCCTGATGGCGCGCCCTTCGGCCCCGCCACGTCATCCCGCCCGCACGCGGTCAATGCGAGCATCGGCGCAATGAGCAACACACACACCACATACCTGATTGCGTGCAATCGTCCTCCTTACTGAACGTGCACCCGTCCGGGTGGGTTGAACTTAGGGTATTGTCGCCCGCCCTAGCAACTGCGTCCTCATTCGTGCCGATCTGGATTTCCAACCCCGTAGAACTCTCCGCGCAGATCGCGTCGCCACCCGCGCGTATTGCGCTGGATACCGAGTTCTTGCGCGAACGCACGTATTGGCCGCAGTTGGCGCTTGTGCAGATCGCCATTGGCGACGCGATCCTGCTGGTGGATCCGCTTGTGTCGGGCATGACGGCGGCATTGGCGCCGCTATTGGTCGATCCGGCCGTGTTGAAGGTGATGCACAGCGCCAGCGAAGACCTGGTCGCGCTCAAATACGCATGCGGCGTGGTGCCGACACCCTTGTTCGATACCCAGACCGCCGCCGCGTTGGCTGGCATCGGCGCCGGGGTTGGCTACCAGCGGTTGGTGCAGGACACACTGGAGGTCGCGCTGCACAAGGGCGAAACGCGCTCGGACTGGTTACGGCGGCCGTTGTCGCCGGCACAGCTGGACTATGCCGCGGACGATGTGCGGCATTTGTTCGCACTGCATGATCGGCTGGATGCACGGTTGGTCGAACTTGGCCGCCGCGACTGGCTGAGTGAGGATTGCGCGCGGATGGTGTCGAATGCACAGCGCGACGAACTGGAGCGCTGGCCACACCTGTCGATGCGCGCCGCGCAGTTTTTCGACGCGCCCGCGCAGCACCGCCTGCTGCGCTTGTTGCGCTGGCGCGACCTGCAGGCGCGCGACAGTGACCGGCCGCGCAGCTGGATCCTCGACAACGACCTCGCGACGATGTTGGCACGCACGCCGCCCATCGATCGCACCAGCCTGCAAACGCAACTCGACGCGCATCCCAAGGCACCGCGCAAACTCGGCGATGCCGTGTGGCAGACCCTGAACACACCGCTTGCCGATGAAGCCGATGCACCCCCGGTGCGCATCGACGAGCGTGACAAACAGGCGATGCGGCGTTTGCAGGAAGCCGTGGCCACGCGCAGCGCGGAACTTGGTTTGCCCGATGGCGTACTAGCCTCGCGCCGCTGGCTGGAATCGCTGCTGGATTCGGGCGAGTGGCCGCAGGCATTGCTGGGTTGGCGGCGGAATGCATTGGAGGCGCATCTGAAGCCGTTGCTGGCGGCCGCTGATGGCGTTACGTCAACGTCCGAATCCCCCGGCGCCGCAGCTGACTAAAAAGTCACGTGAAAAATGCTACCGCACCGGTACATCGAAGGCCACGTGCTTTGACGGCTCCGGCGTCAACGTGTAATGCCACCACTCGAGCGGATAATTCCTGAAGCCTTGCCGCATCATCGCCGCAAACAGGCGCTGGCGATTCTCGCGCTGCATCAATGTGACCAGTGGCGAGTCGGTATTGGCGCGCAGATCGAAGAAGTCGAACGGGGTGCCCATGTCCAGCGCTTCGCAGCTATCGCCCGCGTCGTCGCAACGCATCAACGTCAAATCCACTGTCGCGCCGCGGCTGTGGCCCGATGTTGGCGAGATGTAATCGCCGAGCAATGCCCGCTTGTCCAGGTTCGGGTAATAGATGGGTTTGGTGCGCTGGTCTTGCAGATTCGATGCCCAGCGCACGAAATGCAGCACTGCGCGGCGTGGACGGTAGCAGTCGTAGAGTTTCAATCGCATGTTCTGCTGGCGTAATTCGAGCTCGACGCGGCGGAGGGCTTCGGCAACGGGCGCCAGGAGTAAACATTTCGGCGCGTCATACCCATCGATCCTGGCGCCGACGAAGTTGTCGACGCCTGCATAGCGGACGTCCAGCGCAATATCCGGAACCAGTGTCTGGATGTCGGTCAAACCGGCTTGTTCCGCCGTGCGCGCCGGAGAAACTGTTGGTTCAACCGGCGCCGACGTACAGCCTGCCAGCCACAAGACACAGAAGATGAAAACGCCGCTGTCGCCAAAAGCCCTCCCCTTCAAGGGGAGGGTTGGGTGGGGATGGTGTTGCTTGCGAACCAACTTCATCCCGCCAAAAAAAATACCATCCCCATCCCGGCTTTCCCCTTGAAGGGGGAAGGAGAAAAGCGCATCGCAGAGCTCACGGACAGTCGCGAACATGGACAAATGACAGGTCTTCATAGTCGTAGCTGAAGTCGGCCTCTGGATCGACCTTGGCCATTTTCAACGTCCGCGGCGCGCCTTTGCTGGCCACTGCGAACGTCAACCATGGTTCTGCATCGACGCTCACGTCCTGCCAGTCCACCAGCATGCGCTTGCCGGCGCGCATGACGTCGCCAGTCAACATGGGTGATTTCGCGGACGTGAAACGCACGTTGTCCTGCATCTTGCAAATCGAAACTTCGCCGAACCAGGGATCGTTGTAGATGCCCAGCCAGTCAACCATCTCCGCAGGAATGACAGGTTGTCGCGAGGACCCCAGCGACGTCGGGGCATCGTCGTGCGGGTTTTGCCTTTCCGCAGCCAGCGCATCGGCATAAAACGCGACCGATCTTTTCTGCTCCGGTGCAGTGAAGTGTTTGACCAGCACCTGGTTCAACACGGTGCGCGCCTCATCCGCGTCGGCGTTGATCAGGATCACGAACCCTGCATTTCTGTCCGGCAGCAACGTCACCGCGGAATACATGCCGGCCAGCGTGCCGGTATGCGAAACCTTGGTCGTGCCATCCACGTCGGTCAATCGCCAGCCGTAGCCGTAGGCACTGAAATGACTGTCATCCCAGGCGCGCATGCGTTTGGACAACGGCATCGGCATGTGCGCGGTCCACAAAGCTTCGCGTTGCGTGGCCGACAACCATGGCTTGCCGTTCTGGAGGCCTTCGCGGTCGGGCGCGAGCCACATCTTCGCCCACGTCAGCATGTCGTCAAGACTGCAGCGGATGCCACCGGCTGCCGCCATCGGGATTACGGGAATCACTTCATCGTCTGCGCGGATAACGATACTGCGACCGTCCGACCGCATATGCGGCTGGGCGACGTTGCCGATGTCGTCGCGACGCCATTCACCGATTTGGCAACGCGACATCTCCAAAGGGGTGAACAGTTCCCTTCGCACCAGTGCTTCGTACGAAACGCCAGCCGCTGCCGCGGCGACTTCACCGGCGACGATGTACAGCGTGTTGTCGTAGGCGTAGCGCGAGCGGAAGCTGTGCAGTGGTTTGAGGTACCGCAAACCGTGGATGACGTCGGCACGCGTGAACAGGTTGGGCTCCGGCCACAGCATCAAATCGCCCGCGCCGGCCCCCATGCCACTGTTGTGGATCAGCAAGTCGCGCACCTGCATCTCGTGCGTGACCCACGGATCGTGCATCTGGAATTGCGGAAGATGCTTGACGACAGGATCATCCCATTTCAACTTTCCGGCATCCACCAACCGAGCAAGCACCGCCGTGGTCATCGCCTTGCTGTTGGACGCGATCTTGAACAACGTATCGGCATCGATCTTCTTCCCGCTGCCTGCGATCAGTTCGCCGGCAGTGCGCTTGTAAACGACTTCGCCGTCCTCGATCACGCCGACGGCGATGCCGGGCAACTGGTAGCGATCGACAGCATCGTCGACCAGCGTATCCAGCGCTGTTTGCGCACGCACGGCGGCGCTGCCCATGAGCAATGCCAGAAAAACTATCGTGCAAACTGCACGCGTCATACGCATTCATTAAAAAAGAATGGCGCGGCCCGCAAACCGCCGGACCGCGCCAATCGGGGGAGGGTCAGATCAGAAGTTCCAGGTGACTACCAGCTGCGCGTAGCGAGGCGACTGGTAACGGGTGCCGGTACCGAACTCGGGTCGGCGCACGCCCGGGGTTGATTCGTATCGCTGGACGACGTTGATGACCTCCTGCTCGTTGAGCAGGTTGAAGACCGAGAAGCGGGCCTTCAGGTCCACGCCCTCGACAGGCATGGTCCAGGTGACATTGGCGCCGAGGTTGTAGGTCCATGGCAAGCGGCCAAACCCGCCGCGCGGCGTGAACTCGTACACGCGCTGGTTATACGCGCCGGTGCAGTTCTGTACGCACAGGTAGCTCGAGCCGCCGCCCGAACCAGTGGTGGTGAAGCTCGCCGCGGCCCTGGCGTCGTTCGGCCAAGTTACGCCGTAGGCGGTGATCGGACCACCGGACTGCGCGGCCAGCGTTCCACCGAAAGACCACATGTCATTGAATTCGTAGCTGCCACGCAGCTTGATCTGGTGGCGGCGGTCGTTGAACAGCGGCCCGTAACGATCGTTGTTCGCCGGGTGGTCCCAGTGCTGGACGATGCCGGTATCGTTGTAGTTGGTATCGGAGTTGACGGGGCCTTCGTGGTTGCCTTCGGACTTCGACCAGAGGTAGGACGCGTTGAAGGCCCACTTGCCATCCCATGCGCGGTCGACCTGGAACTCGACCGCCTTGTAGGTGCGTCTGGGTTCGGAGTAGCCGGTGACCTCGTTGCTACCCTGCTTGATGTACCCGTCGCGCGAGGTATCGATGGTGATCCAGCCCGGCGTCGCGCAGCCGATGCTGGCGTCGCCCCAGATCGTCAGCGGTTCGCCCGGATTGCCAATCGGAAAGAGGGTGACGCCAGTGGGTCCGCAAGGCGTGTGGTTGATGCGGATGTCGTCTAGCGTATTGGGCATCCTGCGGTAGGTGGCGTTGACGCCCCATGACCAGGCGGGACTGATGGCGCTCTGGAAGCCGACGATGGCCTCGTCCTGGTAAACCGCGTCGATGTCGCGATCCACGCTCTTGCGCAGGTCCGCCACCGACAGGTTGAACTGGGTGTCCACCGGACCGATCTGGGGACCTAAGATCGGCGCCGAGTAGGGCGCGCCGGTGACCGGATTGATCGACGGGGTATAACCGTTCAGCGGGTAGAAGGTGCGCTCATCGGTGAGGCCGCCGGCGAAGGTGTAGTTGACGGTATTGGCCACTGGCAGGTAGTACCTACCCACGTTGCCGAACAGCTTGGTGCTGCCGTCGCCCTTCATGTCCCAGGAGAAGCCGACGCGCGGCGAAAACAGGTTGTCCATCTTGATGAAGCTCGTACCGATGGCAGTCTTGTTGTCGAAATTGTCAACGCGAACGCCGAGGTTGAGGACCAGGTTCGGGGGGATGCTCCAGATGTCTTCGAGGTACCACGCGCTGGCCTCGGTCTCGAACACGCCGCCGTCGGCGCGCCGCCGGCCCATCAGGAACGCGTTCACGCCGACCGGGAGGGGGGTGCCGTTATCCAGCACCTGGGTCGGACTCGTGCGCCCGAAAATCGTGTAGAGCGTCTGAGTCGGCCCCGGGTAGCGGGTGTTCCGGTCGGTGGTCATCACCTCGTGGTCCAGGCCGAAACGCAGCAGGTGGTCGCCTAGGGTCCATTCGAAATCCAGCCGGCCGACCTCGCGCTCATCCTCGTGATTCACCACGGAGCCGCCCGGATGGCAACCCAGCGCCGGCCGACCCAGGGCGTTGTAAGCCGCACCATAGGAGGCGTTGTTGAAGGTCACAATGTCGCAGAGGCCGTCAGCGGTTGAGCGGCCGAACGACCTGGTCTGGTTGAGGCCGTACATCGCCTTTGCGACGAAGTTCTCGCCAAAAAAACCGGTATAGGTGATAGAGCCGTTCTTGCCACCGCTCTCGGAATTGTTGTCGCCGCTGCGGCCCCCGACGAGGCCGTTGTTGAAGTCGTACAAGTACGTGTTGCTGCCGGTGTCGCCTTCGTCGGAGAAGGCCAGAAATTCCAGCAGATGATCGTCGGTGAGATGCCAGTCCAACTTCGTGCCCCAGAACCCATCACTGGATTCGGACTCGGTCCATCTACTGCCCGGCGCATCGGTAAAGCGCGATTCGTTGTCGCGAAGCTCGTACATCGCGAACAGGAACACACGATCCTTGACCACCGGCCCCGACGCATACCCATTGAGCTTGGCGAAACTCCGCTTGTCCCTGCTGGAGCGCGTGTGGATGTCGATGCCCTGTGCGTTTTTATAGACGTAATCTCCGCCCTCTTCACGGAACGCGGCCGACTCGAATGTGAACTCCAGGCCGCCCTTGAACTCATTACCGCCCGAGCGGGTCACGGCGTTAATTACCCCGCCGGTGCTGCGGCCGAACTCAACCGAATAACCACCGGTCTTGACCTGGTATTCCTCGAAGAATGCGAATGGCGCCGTGGAGAAACTCTGGCGGCGATAGAAATCGGTGACGTTGAGGCCGTTGATAAAGATCGAGTTCTCGGCCACCGAAGAGCCGCCGAAGGAGGTGCCGCCGAAGCTGGAATTGCCGCCGATGACGCCCGGCGCCAACAGCGCGACGCTGCCCAGCGACTGGTCCACCGGCAACCGCGCGATTTCCTCGCGGGTGATGTTGGTGGCCGACTCGGTGGAGCGGACGTCGACGCGGTTGACGACCTGGGAGCCCACCACCTGCACCGAATCCAGGTTGAGGACATTGCCGCTGGTATCAAGATTCAGCGTCGTCGTTCCGCCAAGCGCCACGTTGACCGGGATCGGACTGCCCACCGCTTGCCCGCCGCGTGTGACCTGCACCTGGTAATCACCGACTGGCAACTGGCTGAGGCGATAGCTGCCGTATGCATTGACGGTCACGCTGCGGGTCAGGCCCGTAGCCAGGTTGGTGGCGGCCAGCTGTGTACCGGCGTCGGCGCGTCCGGCCATGGCACCCGTGGCGCTTTGCGCCAGCACAGGGGCGGCCAACGACAGGAGGCAGGCACCCATCGCGATGCAGAGCAGGGACTTGCGGAGGTTGCAGGTGGTGCTTCTCATTGTTTTCCCCGGTTGGTATTCATGGGTTGTGGCACGGCCTTGAAGGTGTAATCCCACTGATCGAAATAAAGATTGCCGCCGCGCCACTCGACTTCCCCGCGTTGCGAGTCCACGGTTTCCGAGCGCACATGCTGTTTTGCCGGCACGAAGTCGGTGCCGTAGTCGTCGTTGAAGGCGATGCGATAGGCATCCAGGCCGCCGAGGTAGAACCACTCCAATTCCGTATTGCCAGACAATCGGCCCGTTGTGACATCCATCGGCACCCAGCCGTACGGCGCCAGGTACATCCATCCCCAGTCGTGCAGGTTGTCGTAGCTGCCGTCGGAATAGACCATGCCCGACTGCCAGCGCGCCGGGATGCCGTTGAGGCGCAGCAGCGTCATCAACAGCAAGGTCTGCTGTCCGCAATCGGCGTGCCCGGCATGCAGCGCGTAATCGCTGATGTTGGTGATGGTCGAGTACTCGCGCGCACCCGCCCACGGAATACGATCAACCGCAGCGAACAGCTTCTGCGCGATGCGGTAGGGATTGGTTTCGTTGCCGACCGCAGCGCGCGAAAACTTGCGGATACCCTCGGTGAACACAATGTGTGGCCTGCGCTCGCCGAGATGCGGGGCCAGTTCGTTTGTAGCGACCGCCGCAGTGACCTTGTCCGCGTCGATGGCGCGGTACTGGCCGAGCACCGTCATTTCGTATTCGATGGAAAATGTTGTCGCCTTCCCTGCATGTGCAGGCTGTTCGAGATAGGCGGTGCGCTGCAAGGTGGACTCCGGCGCAATGACATGCGTGGAGGGCACGCTGCGGATGAATTCAATGTTTTCCTGTTGCCCGGGCAACGCACGTGGATACGGAATCCATGCGCGCAGCATTTCCCCAGGCGGCACGGCATCGGCGTTGACGGCCAGCGTCTGCGTGACACTTACGCGGCGCGGTGCGACACCCGTGCGGCCGCTGGCAAGGGACTGCGTGCGCACTTCGCCGTGGTGCGGATGCAATCGCTCCATCGGCCCGTCGATGAAGGGCTTGGGCGACGCACGGCGTGCGGCCGCTTGCGGACTGATCCGGAACAGGTTGGACGGCGCGCGGCTGAAATAACGCTTGCCGCCATCGATGACGTAGTGCTCGAGCAGTCCCGCCGCATCCCACGCCGCGAATTCGTCGTCGCGCAGGTCGGGAACCTGTTTCTGTATGCGCGCCTTTGCCTCGTCGGGGCTTAGCGTGAAATCCAGATGGATGCGGCGCATGCGTTCGCGCTGGAACTCGAATGCATTGCGGTCCGCTGCGTTCAACCCGGCATCGCCGAGCGCCGCGCCGATGTGTTTTTCCGCTGTGGCGAAGTGACCGTCATCCACCGCGCGGACCACAACGGCCAGATCGTCCTTGGTAGCCGCGAACGGCACGCCAGCAGGGCTCAACAGCAAAACGAACATGCAGATCGCTGCGAACAGGCGCACGCAAACGGCCGCACGCCTGGACTGCGTACATGAGCGTGCTGCGATCTCATCTGGCCCTGTGTCCACCGAGTTCCCTGCCCCGAGATGTGCCCAGACCTGCTGTGTAACATGGCGTCAGACGCTCGTCAATAAATTATTCTCATAAGCTATGATATAAGAAATACATATTCCGCAGTGCACAAAACGCGGCCGTAATTTGCGGCTGAAGGGAGCAACGTCGGATACCGCAATGCATTGACATAGAAGGATCTTGATTGATGCATCAGGCTATCGACATCGGGCGCTTCAACGGCAACATGGCATGTAGGGCTGGCTTCAACATTGGCTGCAATATCGGCCTCTAAACGAGAACGCATCCATGAACATCAGATACTCGCTGCTGACCTCGGCGCTGCTGTTGCTGGCGGCCTGCGCCAGCGCGCCGACTGCGACGCCGACCAACACCACAACCACAACGAGCTCCATTGCAACCGACACGCGCGGCGTGCCCGGCATCACCAGTGGGCAGCTGGAACCGGACTACTGGATACGGCGCCAGGCGCAGTCAGAAGCGGTCGTGCTCGACAAGGCCGCGATCACTGCGCAGAACATGCGGCTGCAACAAACCGATGACTCGGTGCATGACATCGAAGCCCTCCCCGGCACGCTTGACCGCGATCAGGTCAAGCAGTGGATCAGTGACCTGTCGCAGCGTCCGGACAATCTGCGTTACGACGACAAAGGTAGGCAGATTCCGGCGAAAACCATGGATGCATTGGTCAACGATCTGCGACTCGATGCGATCCCCGCGACACAGCCCACACGTTACGGCATGGTCACGCAGCGCGCGGACCTGCGTACGTTCCCCACAAACCTGCGCGTGTTCAGCCGCGCCGGCGACACCGACATCGATCGCTTCCAGGAAAGCGCGTTGTTTCCGGGCACGCCGGTCGTCATCGCGCATGAGAGCCGCGATCGCAAGTGGTGGTTCGTTGTCAGTCGTTTGTACGCCGCGTGGATCGAGAAGCGCCATGTCGCCGAGGGCAGCAAGCAGGCGGTGTTCGACTACACGCGCAAGACGCCGTATGTCGTCGTTACCGGCGCCAGCGCGCGCACGGTCTACACGCCCGAACAGCCAGAAGTCTCCGACCTGCAACTCGAGATGGGCGTGCGCGTGCCGTTGCTGACCGCATGGCCGGCAGACCAGCCGGTCAACGGACAACATCCTTACACCTCGCATGTGATCGAACTGCCGGTGCGCGACAAGGACGGCTCACTGCGCTTCTCTCCCGCGTTGCTGCCGCGCACCGCGGACGTCAGCGCGGACTATCTTCCGTTGAACCGGGCGAACCTGCTGCGGCAAGGCTTCAAGTTTCTCGGCGAGCGCTACGGCTGGGGCCACGACTACAACGCGCGCGATTGCAGCGGCTTTGTTTCCGAGGTATATCGCAGCTTCGGTGTGCAGTTGCCGCGCAACACCAGTGACCAGAGCGTCAGTCCGGCGTTGAACCGCATCGCCTTCGATGCATCGGACAGCGCAGAACGGCGCCAGGCCGCGATGCGCGAGTTGCAGGTCGGCGACCTGATCTACATCCCGGGCCACGTGATGATGGTGGTCGGCCACGACAACGGCATGCCCTACGTCATCCACGACACCAATGGCGGTGCATGGCGCGGCAGCGATGGCAAGCTGGTCAGCGGCAAGCTCAATGGCGTCTCGGTCACGCCGCTGACACCGCTGATGTTCAACGATCACCAGACCTACGTTGATCGCATCACCAACATCCAGCGCATTCGCCCATGACACCACATCGCAGGAATCCGATCGCCCGATGAAAATCACCGACATCAAGTTCGGCATGCTGCGGGTGCCGCTGAAAACACCATTCAAGACGGCGTTGCGCACTGTCAATCAAGTCGAGGACATCGTGATCACGATGCACACCGACAGCGGCCACGTCGGCTATGGCGAGGCGCCGGCAACCGCCGTCATCACCGGCGACACGCACGGCTCGATCATCGAGGCGATCCACAAGTTCATCGCGCCGCGCGTGATTGGCCAGGAGATCGCCAACCTCAACCACATCACGCAGCTGATCCAGGGCGCACTGGAGAAGAATTCCAGCGCAAAGGCCGCAGTCGAGATTGCCGTCTACGACCTGTTCGGCCAACTCTACGATGCGCCGCTGTACAAGATGCTCGGCGGCGGTGATCCGGTGATCACCACCGACATCACCATCAGCGTCGATTACATCGACAAGATGGTGGCCGACTCCATCGCCGCCGTCGATCGCGGCTTCGAGTCGCTCAAGATCAAGGTCGGCAAGGACATCGGCGTCGACATCGAACGGGTGAAGGCGATCTACGCCGCGGTGGAAGGCCGCGCGCTACTCCGCCTCGACGCCAACCAGGGCTGGACTGCCAAGCAGGCGGTCTACGCGATCCAGACGCTGGAAGACAGCGGCGTGCGGCTGGAACTGGTGGAGCAGCCCGTCAAGGCGCAGGACCTCGACGGCATGAGATACGTCACCGAGCGCGTCCACACGCCGATCATGGCCGACGAAAGCGTGTTCGGGCCGACCGAAGTGATCGAACTCATCCGCATGCGCGCCGCCGACATCATCAACATCAAGCTGATGAAGACCGGCGGCATCTCCAACGCCATCCGCATCGCCGACATCGCTGCCATGCACGGCATCGAATGCATGATCGGCTGCATGCTGGAAACCAGCATCAGCGTGGCGGCTGCGGCGCACGTGGCAGTGGCCAAGTCCAACGTCATCACCAAGGTGGATCTCGATGGCCCTTCGTTGTGCGCGTTCGATCCGGTCGATGGCGGCGTGACCTTCAACGAGTCCGAGATCACGGTGAGCAATGCGCCAGGGCTCGGCATCCGCGAAATCCGCGGCCTCGAGCCGATCGACCTGTGAGCGGGACACCTCCGCAAATGTCGCCGCTGCTGAAGATCCGTTCCGAGCGCGACCAGATGTCGGCGATCGAGCGCCGCATCGCCGACTTCATGCTGGAAAACGCGCAGCTGCTGCGCGATTACTCCTCGCAACAACTGGCCGACGCACTCGGCATCAGCCAGTCCAGCGTGGTCAAGTTCAGCCAGAAGCTCGGATTCAAGGGGTATCCGGACCTGAAATTTTCCATTGGCGAAGCCGTCGCCCGCGACAACGTCGGCGAGGCGGTGGCGTCCGCGGCGCCGAAGGACAACGGCCTGCATGCGGCGCTGGCCGAAAGCCTGTGGCGCAGCAAGGCGCAGGCGGAGGAAGAAACACGGTTGATCAACCCGCCCGCCACGCTCGATGCGATCGCCGCACTGATCCATGGCGCCGGCAAGGCTTACATCATCGGACTGGGCGAGGACGGCATCGCCGCGCGCGCTTTCGGGTTGAAGCTGTCGTTGCTGGGCATCCTCAGCGTGCATCATTTCGATCCACAGCTGATGAGCGCGAGCGCGTCCTCCGTTGCCGCCGGCGATGTGCTGCTGGTGTTCTCGGAACAGGGAAAGCAACCCTCGCTCTGCCATATCAGCCGCGAATTCCGCACGCATAACGGCAAGGTGGTATCGATCACGCGCCACACTGCCAACCCGCTGCGCGCACACGCCGATGCGTCGCTGCTGGTATCGGCGCATGACGACCTCGCACACATCGAACCGCTGCTGTACCAGTCTGCCTTGCAGCACCTGCTCGACCTGGTGTTCGTGTTGCTGTGCGAGAGCGGGCGGCGACTGGAAGCACTGGGTGGCACGCGCGAGCGGATGCAGTCGATGCTCGACTCTTGATCGATGCGCACCCAAAACAACACCAGCGAAACGTCACGGATCGCCCCAATGTCCCAGACAAGCACCCGTCTCTTCTACCGCCGATTGGCCGGCGGCCTGGCAATGGTTCTCGCATTGCTTGCAAGTGCCTGCAGCCGGCACACGATCAGGAATGATGTCGCCACATGGTCCGATGCGCGGCAGCTGGTGCTGGTCACAACCACTGGCTGGGACAGCACCGATGCCACGCTGCGCAGGTATGCGCGTGATGGCGGCGACTGGAAGCAAATCGGCATGCCTGTGCCTGTGGTGATCGGCCGCACCGGCTCGGCATGGGGCATCGGCTTGCATCCAGCGCAAACAGGTGGGCCCATCAAGCGCGAAGGCGACGGTCGCGCGCCTGCCGGAGTTTTCAGCATCGGCGAAGCATTCGGCTATGCCGATTCCGCGAGCACCGCCCTGCCCTACCTGCCCATGCAGGCAACGCATTACTGCATGGATGTGCCGGCCTCACCGCTGTACAACAAGATCATCGACGCACGCGACGTTGGGGAAGCAGCGGTGCAAGGTTCGACCGAACCGATGCGCCTCGACATCCACAACAAAGGTGACCAGCGTTACAAAATCGGCTTCGTGATCGAGCACAACCCGCAAGCCGTGCAAGGCGCAGGCAGCTGCATCTTCGCGCACCTGTGGAAAAATCCGGCGCAAACGACCGCGGGTTGCACGGCGATGGATGAGCCGGCGATGCGCGTGTTGCTGGCATGGTTGCGGCGCGACGCAGAGCCGGTGTTCGTGTTGTTGCCCGAACAGGAATATCAACGCCTGCGCCAGCCGTGGAATTTGCCGGCATTGGCGCCTTTGTAGGAGCACACCTGGGCGCGATGAGGCG
>JAJAYW010000068.1 GCA_026786005.1 Lysobacter sp.
AGCCTCATCGCGCCCAAGTGCGCTCCTACAAGAAATAGCGCTGCGATTACCAGCGCGGCGAACGCGTCAGCGGCGGCGCTTCATGCTGCCGATCGTAGGCGCGCAGGTCGTCGCGGATATGGGCGATGCGCTGGCGACCGAGCGCGCTGCGCTCCTCGTCCAGCACCACGCCATCGAGCAGTTCGGCCATGCGTTGCGCCGTGGGCAGCATGGTGTCCCAGGCTTCGAGCGCGGACAACGGCGCCGGCAGGGTCAGGAAGAAGGCGATCGCGGGCGTCTGCAAGGCCTGGATGTCGGTCATGTCGAAACTGCCCGGCTTCATGATGTTGGCGACGCTGAAGATCGGTCCGCGTTCGGGATGCGCTTCGACCAGTCGATGGAACACGTTCATGTGACCGAAGGTCAGACCGGCCTTCTCGGCAGCAACGACGATGTCCGGCCCCTGCAATTGCTGACCTGCGCGCGCGGCGACGTACAGAGAAATGATCTTGTCGAAGTCGTCATTGCTGCGGCGGCCAAGTTCACTGTTGGCTGACGTCATGCCGACGGTGGCATCAAGCAGATCGAGTTCCGATTGCACCGTGTTTTCGTCGTTGAATTCCGTGTCGTAGGCAAGATCATTTTCGATCTGCGCTCCCAGCGTCGGCTCCGTTCGCCCGCTCTCGCCTTTGCCTTCGACGCGGCGGCCTTGCGCGCCTTTGCGCGGCTTGCCGAACCAGACGATCGCCGCGAACAGGATCACACCGGCCACCAGGATTCCAATGCGCAACAACCAGGTATCGGACATCGTTCTCTCCCTACGCTCAGGCCGCGCCCGCAAGGCGCGCGGCTTCTGCCAGATCCACGGATACCAGGCGACTCACGCCCGGCTCCCGCATGGTAACGCCACTGAGCTGTTGCGCAGCTTCCATGGTGGCCTTGTTGTGGGTCACGAACAGGAACTGCACGTGTTCGCTCATCTCACCGACCAGGTTGGTGAAGCGGCCGACGTTGGTTTCGTCGAGCGGCGCATCGACTTCGTCCAGCAGGCAGAACGGCGCGGGATTGAGCCGGAAAATCGCGAACACCAGCGCGACCGCGGTCATCGCCTTCTCGCCGCCTGACAGCAACGAGATGTTCGACACGCGCTTGCCGGGCGGACGCGCCATGATGGCGACGCCGGTATCGAGCAGGTCTTCGCCGGTCAGTTCGAGATAGGCGTGGCCACCACCGAACAGGCGCGGATACAACTCCTGGATGCCGGCGTTGACGCGGTCGAAGGTGTCCTTGAAGCGGCCGCGCGTTTCGCGATCGATCTTGCGGATCGCGTCTTCCAGCGTATCCAGCGCCGTTGTCAGGTCGGCATCCTGCGCGTCCAGGTACTCCTTGCGCTGCGCGGCCTCGACGTGTTCCTGGATCGCGGCGAGGTTGACCGGTTCGAGGCGGCGTAACTTGGCGTCGTAATCGGTGACGGCCTTTTCCCAGACCGCGACGTCGGCATCGCCGGTCAGCGTGGCGATCACTTCATCCAGGGCGAAACCGGCGCTGACGATGCCCTCCGACAGTTGCTCGGCATGCAACGCCAATGCCTGCTGGTCGAGCTTGCGCTGCGAGATCGCTTCGCGCTGGGTCAGTGCCTGTTCGTCGCGTTGCTGTCGGGTTTGCTCGTAACTGCGCAATTCGTTGTTGATGCCATCGAGGGCCGCGCGCGCGGATGCCAGCGCCTGGTCGACGCGTATGCGTTGTTCCAGCGTCGCCTGGCGTTCGTCTTGCAGCGCCTTGACCGGGTCGTCGCCGCTGGTCAATTGCGAGGACAGTTCGCCGAGCCGGTTGTCAAGCTGGCCACGCTGGTTGCCCATGCGGTCCAGGGCCTGCGTCAACGCCAGCACCTGCGCGCGTTGCGACTCGAGAGTCAGTGCATGTGCATGCGCGGCATCGCGCGATTCGCGTGCGGCGTTGCGGGCGATATCGCGGCTTTCGGCGAGGGTCTTGCGCTCGTCGTCGAGCGTGCGCCGGATCGTTTCGAGTTCGGCCATGCGCTCGACGGCGTCTTCGAGCGTCGAACGCGCCGCGCGCGATTGTTCGCGACTCTCGTCAATGATCTGCGCCAGTTGCGCAAGTTCGGCGTCGATGGATTCGATGCGGCCACGCCCCGACTCCATGCGTCCCTGCTGGCTTTGCAATTGCCCGGCCAGCTCGGAGACGCTGCGATGCGCGAGATACAATCCGCGCTGCGCGTCTTCGCGCTGTTGTTCGGCAACCAGTGCGCGATCGCGCCACGCGGTCAGTCCGCGCTCGAGTTCTGCTTCGCGATGCTGCAGGGCTTCGATGTCGACACGCAGCGACTGGATTTCGCGCTCGCGCAACAACGCGCCTTGCTTGGCGGCACCGGAACGCAGCACGCGCACCCAGCCGACACCCAAACGTTCGCCGTGACGGGTAATGACCGATTCCGCGTCGCCGAGTCCCGGCAGCAACGTACGTGCCTCACGCATGTCTTCGGCGACATACAGCTTGGACAGCAGGCGGCGGATCGCGACCGGCCCCTGCACCTTGGATGCCAGCGTGCCATCCGCGAAATCGATGGATTCGTCGTGCGGCGAGACCAGCGTCAAGCGGCCTTCGCCAAGTTCGCCCAACGCATCGACCAAGGCTTCTGGCGCATCGACCAGCACGCCTTCGATCAATTGGCCCAAGGCCGATTCGACGGCGTTTTCCCAGCCCGATTCGACGCGCAGCGATTCACCGACGCGCGCCGACGAATCAAGGCCGCGCTGCCGCAACCATTCCACTGCTGCACCTTGTTCCTGCCCAAGCGCCGCGTGTTGCAAGGTTTCCAGCGATGACAGCCGACCACGCGCCTCCTGCGTCTGCTTGCGCACATCGGCGAGTTCGGTCTGCGCGGTACGCTGCTGGTCCTGCAGCGCGGTGACCGCCTGCTTGCGCGCGTCGAGATCGGTGCCCAGCTGCTCCAGTGACGTCTTCTGGGTGTCGTGCTGCGATTGCGCCTGCACGAACTGCGCGGCCAGCGCATCGAGATCGAATCCGCCGCGCTCGCCGGTCAGCGTTTCGCGACGGCGATCGGCATCCAGCGCCTGGCGATCGAGGTAATCGACGCGGGTGCGTTCGACATCGCCCGCACGCGCGGCTTCGGATTGCTCGCGGCCATGTGCCTCCCAGCGTTGCTGCCAGTCCGCCAGCCTGGCTTCGGCATGGCGCAATGCCGACTGTCGTGATTCGTCTTCACCCTGCAATTGCGACAGCAGCGGCTCGACCTCGGCGATCGCGGTACGCAGCACGCCCAACCGCGCTTCATCGCCGCTGATGTGCTGGCCCAGTTCGGCCAGTGCGTTCTGCGTCTCGTCGCGCGCGCGCTGCAGGCGCTGCGCCATTTCCTGCTGGTGCTGCATCTGCTGCTCGATGCGCGCCAGGTTACCGCCGACCTGGTACACCGCCGCCTGCGCCTGGTTGTGTCCCTCGCCAGCTTCAAGCTGGCGCTGGCGCCCGGTCTCGATCTGGCGCTCGGCCTCGCGCTGTTCGGCGATCAGTTGCTGCAGCCGTGTCTCTTGCTGCGACAGGGCCTCGCGCTGCGCCTGCAACTGCGTGTCGAGCGTGCGGTATTGCAGCGCCTTCCACTCGGCGTCACGGATCTTGCGATCGGCCTGGATGACCTGGTACTGCTCGGCCTGGCGGGCCTGACGCTTGAGGTGTTCGAGTTGCTTGCCGACCTCATCGCGCAGGTCGCTGAGGCGTTCCAGATTTTCGCGGGTATGGCGAATGCGGGTTTCGGTTTCCTTGCGGCGCTCCTTGTACTTGGAGATACCGGCCGCTTCCTCGAGGTACACGCGCAGGTCTTCCGGACGCGCCTCGATGATCTGGCTGATCATGCCCTGCTCGATGATCGAGTAGCTGCGCGGGCCGAGGCCGGTGCCGAGGAACAGGTCGGTGATGTCGCGACGGCGGCACTTGGCGCCGTTCAAGTAATAGGTGCTGGTGGCGTCGCGGCTGACGGTGCGCTTGACCGAGATCTCGTTGAAGGCGGCGAATTCGCCGGTGATGGTGTGGTCGCTGTTGTCGAAGATCAGCTCGACCGTCGCCTGCGACACCGGCTTGCGCGCCGAACTGCCGGAGAAGATCACATCGGTCAGCGAGTCGCCGCGCAGCCGGCTCGCCGAGCTTTCGCCCATGACCCAGCGCACGGCATCGATGATGTTGGACTTGCCGCACCCATTCGGCCCGACCACGCCGGTCATGTTGGTCGGCAGGTGCAGCGTGGTCGGATCGACGAAGGATTTGAAGCCGGACAGCTTGATCGTGGACAGGCGCATGCGGTGTTGGCGGTCTCTGGTTGCGCCCGGACATGCCGTGCGCAAACGCGATTGTGGATTCAGAGTGTTCGCTATGTGATTGATTCACATGACGACAGTCCGGCGGCGGCACCGCAGGTTGGACGAGTATAACGGCGGCCAGCGCGGTTGTAGGAGCGCACCCGGGCGCGATGGGCGTTACCGGGAGAGCCCCATCGCGCCCAGGTGCGCTCCTACAAACGAAGTCATTCGCTGTGGGACAAGCGCTGGCCCGTGATGCCATCGAAGAAATGCAAATGCCGCGAGGACACGGTCATCGACAACGGCTTGCCGACTTCCGGCAACACCTCGGGGTTGAAGCGCGCAACCAGCTCCTGGGCGCCGTGCCGCATGGTGGCGAACACTTCGTTGCCGACCGGTTCGACCACTTCGACCTCGGGCGAGAACGTATCTGCATCCGCGGCACTTTTGGCGGGCAACAGATGCTCGGGGCGCACACCGACCGATACATCGCGATCCAACCACTGATCGGCGATATGCGCTTCGTGCCCGAGCGGAATACGCATGCCCTCGCCCGTCTCCAGCACCGCGCCGTTGTCGCGATGCAGCCGTCCGGTCAGCACGTTCATCGCCGGGCTGCCGAGGAACGTGGCGACGAACAGGTTGGCGGGTTTTTCGTACAGCGCCATCGGCGTGTCGATCTGCTGGATCTGGCCGTCCTGCATCACCACGATGCGCTGGCCGAGCGTCATCGCCTCGATCTGGTCGTGGGTGACATAGATCATGGTGGCGCCAAGCTGGCGATGCAGCCGGGCGATCTCGACCCGCATCGACATGCGCAGCTTGGCGTCGAGGTTGGACAGGGGTTCGTCGAGCAGGAACACCTGCGGATGCCGCACCAGTGCGCGCCCCAGCGCGACACGCTGGCGCTGGCCGCCCGACAGCACACCCGGCTTGCGATCGAGCATGCTCCCGAGTTGCAGCACATCGGCCGCTTCCTGCACCCGCTCGGCGATTTCCTGTTTGGTATGCCCGCGCAATTTCAGTGCGAAGGCCAGGTTCTCGGCCACCGTCATGTGCGGATAGAGCGCGTAACTCTGGAACACCATCGCGATGTCGCGATCCTTCGGTGCGACATCGTTGACCACGCGGTCGCCGATGGTCAGCGCTCCCGATGTGATCGATTCCAGTCCGGCGATCATCCGCAGCAAGGTTGATTTGCCGCAACCAGACGGCCCCACCAGCACCAGCAATTCGCCATCGGCGGCTTCGAAAGTCGCATCCGCCACGCCGACGTGACCGTTGGGATAGACCTTGCGGATGTGCTCGAACCCGACCTTCGCCATGCGACCTCCGGCACGATCTGGCATGCCGCCGATGAAATTACGATAAGCCTGGGCTATTCTGCCATGTAATCGTTTTCATGCCGCGCATGGCCGAGGATCCAGCATGTCCCCATCCGACCAGCCGCCCGTCTTTCCGGACGGATTTTTGTGGGGCGCCGCGACGGCCGCGCATCAGATTGAAGGCTCGCCCTTGGCTGATGGCGCTGGCCCGAGCATCTGGACCCGCTTCGCGCACACGCCGGGCATGACCCTCCATGGCGACCACGGCGATATTGCCTGCGACCACTACCGGCTGTGGAAAGAAGACGTTGCGCTGATGCGCGAACTGGGCTTGAAGGCCTATCGCTTCAGCGTGTCGTGGAGTCGCGTGCTGCCCGAGGGCAAGGGCCGCGTGAACCAGGCGGGACTCGACTTCTATTCGCGCCTGGCGGACGAGTTGCTGGCCAACGACATCGAGCCGCTGCTGACGCTGTACCACTGGGACCTGCCGGCGGCGCTCGACGACCGAGGCGGCTGGCTCAATCCCGACATCGCCAACTGGTTCGCCGACTACGGCCGCGTGCTGTATCGAGCGCTCGACGGGCGAGTGAAGAAATGGGTGACGCTCAACGAGCCTTGGGTCATCACCGATGGCGGCTACCTGCACGGAGCACTGGCGCCGGGGCATCGCAGCAAGTACGAAACGCCAATTGCGACGCACAACCTGATGCGCGCGCACGGCGCCGCGGTGCTGGCGTATCGCGAAGAAGGCAAGCACGAGATCGGGCTGGTGGTGAACATCGAGCCGAAATATGCGGCGACGGATTCGGCCGAGGACAAGGCGGCGGTCGATCGCGCGCATGCCTACATGAATGGCCAGTACCTCGACCCTGCCCTGCTCGGCACCTATCCGGACGAGCTCAAGGAAATCTTTGGCGATGCCTGGCCCGAATGGCCGGCCGAGGATTACGCACTGATCAGGCAACCGCTCGACTTCATCGGCATCAACTACTACACGCGCAGCGTCACAGAGGCCAGCAACACTTACCCGCTTGGGGCCAGCGCAGTGAGGCAGCCGCTCGGCACCTACACCGAGACCGGCTGGGAAGTGTTCCCACAGGGGCTGACTGACCTGTTGCTGTGGGCCAGGGATCGCTACGGCAATATCCCCACCTACATCACCGAAAACGGCGCGGCCTTCTTCGATCCGCCGGTGGCCGAAGGCGGACGCATCCGCGACCCATTGCGCATCGACTACCTGCAAAAACATCTCACCGCCGTACACGATGCAATCGAAGCGGGCTGCGACATCCGTGGCTACATGGTGTGGTCGCTGCTGGACAACCTCGAATGGTCGCTGGGCTATTCCAAACGGTTCGGCATCGTCCACGTCAATTACGCAACGCAGCTACGCACGCCTAAGGACAGCGCGCGTTACTACAGTAATATCATCGCGACGCATGGCCGATCCTTGGCCGATCCACTTCCCGGTTGATGGCCGAGCACACGGAACCGCGCATGCACGACACCCTGCTGCTGTTCGGCGCGACTGGAGACCTCTCGCAGCGCTATCTGTTTCCTTCGTTGCTGCACCTGCTGCGCGACCGCCTCCTGCCGGTTAGTTTCCGCCTGGTCGCGATCGGACGGCATGACTACGACGATGCCGCGTTTCGCGACTGGCTGCGCGCAAGGCTGGGCAAGGAACAGGCGCGCGAGCGCGATGCAGTCGAGGACTTGCTGCAACGCACATCGTATGTCGCGGTCGACCTGCGTGAGCGCGACTCCATCGTGGCCGCGCTGTCGCAGTACGCCGACCGTCCGTGCGTCAGTTACCTGGCGACACCGCCGGACCTGTTCGTTCCGGTGTGCGAGGGACTTGCCGCCGCCGGATTGCTGACCGGTCCTTCGCGGCTGGTGCTGGAAAAACCGATCGGCCATGACCTCGATTCGGCGCGCGCCATCAACGCGTCGCTGCGTGCGCATCTCGACGAGGAGCGCATCTTCCGCATCGATCATTACCTGGGCAAGGCGCCGGTGCAGAACCTGCTGGCGCTGCGCTTCGGCAACACGCTGCTGGAAGCGGTCTGGCATTACCGCTGGATCGAGTCGGTCGACATCCTGGTCGCCGAGACCGCGGGTGTCGATGGCCGCGAGGATTACTACGCGGATTACGGCGCGCTGCGCGACATGGTCCAGAACCACATGCTGCAACTGCTTGCGCTGATCGCAATGGAACCGCCGGGCGCGCTCGATGCCGACAGCATCCGCGACGAAAAACGCAAAGTGCTGCGCGCGCTGCGACCGATGACGGCGGCCGACGTCGAGGCCAACACCGTGCGTGGCCGCTACGAGGCTGGCGTCGTCGAAGGCCGGGCCGTGTCCGGCTTCAAACACGTCCTTCGACAATCTCAGGATGAGCGTACCCCGGATATCGGGGTGGAAACCTTCGTCGCGTTGCGCGCCTATATCGACAACTGGCGTTGGGCCGGCGTGCCGTTCAACCTGGTCACCGGCAAGCGCATGGCCGCGCGCACCACCGAAGTCGTGGTGTCGTTCAAGCCGGTCTCGCATTGGTTGTTCGAGCGTCCCGTGCGGGAGCAGGCATTGCCCAATCGCCTGGTCATGCGGCTGCAGCCGGAAGAAAACATCGAGCTGGGCCTGATGGGAAGTCTCGCCGCGCCGGAATGGGGCGCGATGGAATTGCAACCGATGGCGCTGGACCTGTCGATGTCGTCGGCACCGCAGCGTCGCATCGCCTACGAATGCCTGCTGCTGGACGCGCTCAACGGCAACCAGACGCTGTTCGTCCGCGGCGATGAAGTCGAGGCGGCGTGGCAGTGGATCGACAGCATCAGCGATGCGTGGCGGGATGCGGGAACGGCGACGCAACCGTATCCGGCCGGCTCGTGGGGGCCAGCGGTAGCTGCACCTTTTTTGCCCGTCACGGCTTGCAGCGCGCAGCACGATCGGAGTGGGTCATGAGCAATCAGCGCGTGCTTTTGGCCGACATCGGCGGCACCAACGCACGCTTCGCCCTGGTCGATACCGGAACGTCATCGACACCAGCACAATCACGGTTTGGCGCGCACTTGCTCGACAGTGTTCGCGAATTTCCCGTCGTGCAGTTTCCATCGCTGGCCGATGCCGCGCGCCATTACCTGCAAAGTACCCAGGCCACCCTTCGACAGGCCCAAGGTGAGCATCACGGTATAAAAAGAGGCATATTCGCGGTGGCCGGGCGCGTCGACGGCGACGAGGCACGCATCACCAACCATCCGTGGGTGATTTCGCGCGCACGTACGCAAGCCATGCTGGAATTCGAGCAACTCCATCTGATCAACGACTTCGCCGCGCAGGCGTTGTCGATTCCCCTGCTCGAGTCAGAGGATGTCGCTGCGATTGGTGGTGCGTCATGGCGTCCCGACCGCATGCCGAAAGACCGGACGTATGCCGTGATCGGTCCGGGAACCGGACTGGGCGTGGGTGGACTGCTGGTGTGCGGTGGGCGCGCACATGCGCTGGAAACCGAGGGCGGCCACACCAGTTTCCCACCGGGTACACCAGAGGAAATCCAGATCCTCGAACACTTGTCCGCGCAGTTTGGACGCGTGTCCAGCGAGCGTCTGGTAAGTGGACCTGGACTGGTCAACATCCACCGCGCCTTGAGCGAGATCGCCAGTGAAGATCCCGGCCCCATGCAGCCCGAAGACATCACCTCGCGTGCCGAGCGCGGTGATGCCCGCTGCATGCGTACGCTGGATATTTTTTGCGCAGTGTTCGGTGCGATCTCGGGCGATCTGGTGCTGACTCTGGGTGCATGGGACGGCGTATTCCTGACCGGTGGGCTGGTGCCGAGACTGCTGCCTGCGTTGCAGCATTCCGGGTTTCGCCAACGCTTCGAACACAAGGGCCGGTTCTCGTCCAACATGGCACGGGTTCCCACGGTCGCCGTGCTGCATCCACATCCGGGATTGTTGGGTGCGGCTGCGTTTGCGTTGGCCGAACAATGAATTCGCAATCGATGCGTTCCCGATTCCACGCCTATCGCGATGAGAACGAGTGGGCGGCTGCAGTCGCGACGATCATTGCCGACAGCCTGCGCGAAAGGCTGCAGCAGTCCGGCCAGGCACGCATCCTGTTGTCGGGCGGCAAGACACCCGAACCGGTGTATCGCGCCTTGTCGCATGCCGAACTCGACTGGTGCCGTGTCGATGTCGCCCTCGTCGACGAACGTTGGCTGCGTCCGGACGATCCCGACAGCAACGCGCACCTCATTCGCGACACGCTGCTACAGGATCGCGCTGCCATCGCGCACTTTGAGCCCTTGACGCAGAGCGGTCGCACGCTCGCTGCATCGGTGCGCCTGGCCAACGAACATGCACTTCGCAACCCCGACATTGTCGTGCTGGGCATGGGCGACGACGGCCATACCGCGTCGCTGTTTCCGCGCGCTCGCGACCTCGAGCACGCGTTGAACGCGAGCAGCGACTATGTCGCCATCGACGCGACCGGCTGCTCCGGCGCGGGTCCGTGGCCGATGCGCATCAGCCTGACGCCTGCAGGCTTGTCGAAAGCGCCGCATCGGTTGTTGCTGATTCGCGGCGACCACAAACGTCACGTGCTGGATCGCGCGCTGGATGGCGACGATCCGCGTGAACTTCCGGTACGCATTGCATTCACGGCGCCCGGCACAGTTTTGCAAGTGCATTGGTATCCATGATGAGCATGCACTTCAGCAGAACCAGAATCTTTACTCCCACGAAGGGGCGAATGCAGTGACCTTGCTTCTAAAGGCTTGAAGTCGCTGGATTCCCGCCTTCGCTGGAATGACGATCCCCTTGATGGAAAAACCGATTCAATGACGCTGCATCCCCGACTCCACGAAGTCACCGAACGTATCCGCGAACGCAGCCGCGCATCACGCAGCGCGTACCTCGAAGGCATCGAAGCGATGCACGCCATCGGTCCGCTGCGCAATCGCCTGAGTTGCGGCAACCTGGCGCACGCCTTCGCCGCCAGCGGCACCACCGACAAGGCGCGGCTCAAGGGTGATGCGGTACCAAATCTTGCGATCGTCAGCGCCTATAACGACATGCTGTCGGCGCACCAGCCATTCGAGACGTACCCGGAATTCATCCGCGACACCGCACGCGCACTCGGCGCAACCGCGCAAGTCGCCGGCGGGGTGCCGGCGATGTGCGATGGCGTGACCCAGGGCCGCGCCGGCATGGAGCTGTCGCTGTTCTCGCGCGACGTGATCGCACAGGCCACCGCGATTGCTCTGTCGCACGACATGTTCGACGCCGCCGTGTACCTGGGCGTCTGCGACAAGATCGTGCCGGGGTTGCTGATCGGCGCCCTCGCCTTCGGCCATCTGCCCGCGGTGTTCATTCCGGCGGGTCCTATGACGCCCGGCATCCCGAACAAACTGAAAGCCGAAGTGCGCGAACGCTATGCCGCCGGTGAAGTGACCCGCGAGGAACTGCTCGAGGCCGAATCGGGCTCGTATCACGCGCCCGGCACCTGCACGTTCTACGGCACCGCCAATTCCAACCAGGTCCTGCTTGAGGCGATGGGGCTGCAGTTGCCAGGCACGTCATTCGTCAATCCCAGCACGCCGCTGCGCGACGCATTGACGCGTTACGCGACCGAACGCGCACTGCGCATCACCGCACTGGGCGCGGACTATCGCCCGATCGGCCGTTTGCTCGACGAACGAGCCATCGTCAACGCGATCGTCGCCCTGCTCGCAACCGGCGGCTCGACCAATCACACGATCCATTTTGTTGCCGTGGCGCGCGCGGCCGGCATTCGGTTGACGTGGGATGACATCGATGCGCTGGCCGATGTCGTGCCCCTGCTCGCACGCGTCTATCCGAATGGCGAAGCCGACGTGAACCGGTTCGCCGCCTGCGGCGGCAGCGCCTTCGTGTTCCGCGAACTCATGGATGCCGGCCTGATGCACGACGATCTTGCGAGCATCGTGCCCGGCGGCATGCGCGCGTACTGCGATGAGCCGCGGATCGCGGATGGCGTGCTGGCTTACGCACCTTGTGCAACGGATTCAGCAGACGTAACGGTCGTTCGGCCAGCGAGTAATCCCTTCGAGGCACAAGGCGGATTGCGCTTGCTCAGCGGCAACCTCGGTCGCGCGCTGATCAAGCTCTCGGCGATCAAACCCGAACATCGGAGCATCGAAGCGCCGGCCGTCGTCGTCGACAATCCGCAGGCGCTCAACAAATTGCATGCGGCGAATGCGTTGCCGCACGACTTCGTGGCTGTGGTGCGCTTCCAGGGACCGGGTGCGAACGGCATGCCCGAGATGCACAGCCTGACGCCGTTGCTCGGCATGCTGCAGAACCAGGGCCGCCGCGTCGCGCTGGTCACCGATGGCCGACTGTCCGGCGCGTCGGGAAAAATTCCGTCCGCGATCCATGTCACGCCGGAAGCCGCACGCGAAGGTCCGCTGGCGAAACTGCGTCAGGGCGACGTGATCCGCCTCGATGGCGAAGCGGGCGTGCTAGAAGCTCTGGTCGATGCCGTCGAATGGAACGCACGCACCCTCGACATCGACACCACACCGCCCGCCCATGACCTCGGCCGCAACCTGTTCGCGATCAACCGTGCCGTGGTGACGCCTGCGGACCAAGGGGCCTTGTCGATCTCCTGCGGCCCGCCGACGCATGAGGCCGACAACGCGCCGGAATACGATGCCGAATATCAACTCGGCCGCAATGCCGCCGCCGCAGATGCACCACACGAAGCGAAAGACGCATGACCGACATGACCGACATGCAATTCCGTGCCGAACGCATCCTTCGCGACGCTGGCATCCTGCCTGTGCTCACCGTAGACAATGTCGAGCAGGCAATCGACACCACACGCGCATTGCTTGCAGGCGGGCTGACCGCGATCGAACTAACGTTGCGCACGCCGGCATCGCTCGATGCACTGGCTGCGTTGAAGCAGGAATTTCCGGATCTCGCCGTTGGTGCAGGCACGGTCTTGCAAGCCGCGCAGGTGGACGCCGTCTGCGAGCTCGGTGTCGATTTCATCATCACGCCGGGTGTGTCGCCAGTGCTGCTCGACGCGTTGCTGTCAGCGGATGTCCCGGTGATCCCGGGCGCCGCCACACCGAGCGAATTGATTGCGCTGGCATCGCGCGGATTTCGCGTCGCGAAGTTGTTTCCTGCTGCCGTGGTTGGCGGTATCGCCATGCTCAAGGCCTTGCAAGGTCCGCTGCCACAGATGAAGTTATGTCCGACAGGTGGCATCGCCGAAGACAACGCGGCCGACTATCTCGCGCAACCAAACGTTATCTGCATCGGTGGCTCGTGGATGGTGCCCAAGGCATGGTTGCAGGCAGGGGCTTGGGGCAAGGTCACCGAGAGCGCGTCACGCGCGGCAGCGATCGTCGAACGTGCACGCGACCAGTCCTTGTAGGAGCGCACCTGGGCGCGATGTGGCGTTACCGGGAAAGCGCCATCGCGCCCAGGTGCGCTCCTACAAAGGCGGTTGCGCGTCTATCTGTATTTCTGCGGGCAATGTTTGAATGCGCAGCTCGCCATCCTGCCATTGCGCTAACTCGCCATTGATCCTTGCCGTACCGGGTACGCCTTCGTACGGCCACGGCAACACGAGACCGCCCGGCGGCAACTTCATCCCATCCGACAGTTGCAACGTCAACGTCCCGTCCTGCCGACGCAGGCTGTATCCGAGTAACCCGTACGGCGTGCGCAATCGGTCGATGGCGATACCGTGGCCACCGAACCAGTCGACCGGCACGCCCGCCGCGATCACCAGCGCACTATCGATATCGCGCGTGTAAGCGAACATGTCCAGTACCGAGCGTAAAAAATCCGACGCGACCCACGCGTGCGGCAGATCGCCGACGAAGAACGGCCTGCGGCGTTCGCGCGACACCACTTCCGCCCACTGGTTCCAGTTGGCAGGCTCGCGATCGTCGAAGAAGAACTGCAGCGCCTGCCACGCACGTTCGCGTTGGCCAAGGCGCACGAAGGCGCCGACATTGCGCCACTCGTAGGGCGTGTAGTCCTTCCATTGGCGCTTGCCATCGCGACGCTGCTCGAACTCCTTCCAGTAGCGCTCGAACGTGTTGTCCAGCAGATCCTGCGGCAGCAAGCCCTGCTCGCCGCCCGGCGCAAGCGCGATGGTCGTGGACGTCGCATCGAAGTCGCCGAGTTCCGCGGCGCCGGGCAGGAAGTTGATGCCGTGCTGTTTCGTCGCTGTAAGCAACGATGCATACAGGTCGCTGCGGAACTGATCGCGCGCTGCGGTGTAACGCTTGAGCTCGTCGGTCTTGCCCAGCCATCCGGCAATCAGCACCGCATCCTTGTAGCCACGCAGCGCCCAGAAATTGTCCCAGTACGAATGCATCGGCTTGGCCGAATAGCCTTCGTGGCTGATCGACGCCGGCATCATGCCGTAGAACGCCGCATTCTTCGCACGATTCGCTTCGGTGCGCTCGCTCATGCGCAGCTCATCCATGTAAGCCACCGCACCTTGAACATGCGGCCACATTTTTTCGAGCAGCGCCTTGTCGCCGGTGTAGCGATAGACCTCGGCAATGGTGAAGATCAGTTCGCCATGGCTGTCGTTCTCGGGTACCGGATCGCTGCCGCGATCGTCGACGCAGCACGGCACCTTGCCATTCTTGAACTGGAACGGCGCGTACCAGCGCAGGAATTCCTCGGCCACATCCTCGCGGCCCATTCGCAACAAGCCTTCGGCGATCATCGCGCCATCGCGGATCCATGCGCGCGAGTACGAACGCGTGCCGGGTTGCAGGCGGGGACCGGTGCGCGAGATCAGCATGTGCGCGAGTGCGGTGCGCAAGGTATCGACGAGCGGCTTGCCCTGCGCTGGCACGCGGATGCCAACGCGGTCGAGTTTGTCGCGCCAGAGTGCAGAGACGGAATCCTGCAAGGTTGCCGCAACGAACTCATCGAAGCCGGCAAGATCGCCGGTCAGCGGCGCCATCCATGCAACGTCCCTGCTCTCCCCCGGCGCAAGGCGCATCCGGTACAACACGACGCCGGAGGCATGTCCGGTGGCGTCTTCGATCTGTTTCGATGTATCGGGCGTATTCGTGTCCAGACGCTCGACAACCATGCCCGCATCCAGCGCGGAGACGAATGCGCTTTCAGGGTTCGTTGCAAACCGCAGGCGAGGCTTGTCATTGACCTCGACAGTGCGGTTGTCGATCCGCAACGACTCGATCGGACTGAAGCCACCGATGGTATTGAGGAACTGGCTGGGCGGATTGACCTGCAGCGGCCGCACCGCCAGCACCAGCGTGTAATCGCGCGGCGTGCTGCCCGGATTACGCAGGCGATAGCGCGCGACCAGTTGCGTGCGGTCCGGCGTGCCTTGTGCGAACGCCGTGATGTCGAGTGCGATGTCCTGCGCGCGCCATTGCACGCTCGGGATCGGCAGGTAGTCGTCTTGCAGCGATTGTGTGATGTCGACATCGGCCCACGTATGCAGCTTGTCGTCGACCCGCACGAATGGCTCGACACTGACGCCACCCTTGCCGAGTTCGATCGCCCCGTCCTCGCCGATCAGCCCCTGTTCCTTGCCGCCATCGATGCCGAGAATGGTCCAGTACGGTTGCTCGCCACTGAAGCCGCGCGGGTACAGACCCCTGCGCGCGTTCTTCGCCAGCGCCTTGATGAAGTCGTTCGGGATCGCCGCGAATGCGAGCGGCTCGATGACCACTTCCTTCAAACCATAGCGCTTGCCCGGCCCATCCTTGAGGTGGATGCGGACGAATCGTCCCTCCGACTCCGGCAGCGCCAGCAGATCATCACCACCGTTGCCAGCCTCCACGTCACGCAAATTGATACCGATTTCGTCGTCGGAAACCCGCGGCTGTTCCACTTCCACCTGGTAGTCGCTGGCGTGCTCGTTGTCGTTCCAGCGCAAGGTCAGGCCGCCGAATTCACGGACCCGGCCCAGGTCGAGCGTCAGTGTCTGGACGCCTGCATCCGCATGCCAGACCGTTCGCGGATCGCCATCGACGGCCAAGCGTGCATCACCCGACGTTGCGGTCGCGACCGGTGTCGGCGGCGGGTCTGGGTACGCCGGCAATTCGTGAAAATGCAGTTCATCGAAACAGACTTCACCGCGTCCGCCGACGCCGCTGTTGTAGACGATGAACTCGACCTTGCTTGTCACCTTCAACGCCGGATCCGGGTCCGGCCCCCACGCCTTGCCGATGTGCCGCTTCTTGTAGCGGACCGGCGTCCACCCATCAGGGAACGGATATTTCGGCTTGTTGACCCACCAGACGTTGTCGCCACTCTTGTCCATCAACTTGAACTGCAGATCGTTGCCGGGTGGCTTGCCGCGCAGCTTGAACTCGAAGGCGTAATCGGCTGGATAAATGATCTTCTCGTCGCGCTGCACGCCGACGTAGCCGGACACGCCGTTGAAGTCGTAATCCAGGCAGAGCGCCTTACCTTCCGCACCTTCGGCTTGGCGGACCTTGCCAGTGACCTGATCGGACGTGATGACTTTCCATGAGCTGATGTCGTCGAATTTGTCGATGACTAGCGCGCCTGGCGTGGCGAAAACCGGGCTTGAGATCGAAACAATGAGAAATAACAAGGAAGCGCAAATCCATTGAGCCGTCATTCCCGCGAAGGCGGGAATCCAGTGACCTTGCTCTTCGCACCTGAGCAGACAGACGTCCAAGTCCCTGGATTCCCGCCTTCGCGGGAATGACGACCAGACAACATCGTTGCCTCGAAGACTCACCCCTTCACACTCCCCAGCAACAACCCCTGGATGTAGTACCGCTGCAGCAGCAGGAACAACAGCAGTACGGGCAACACCGTGATCACCGCGCCGGCCATCATCAACTCCACGTCCATGATGTGCTCGCGCGACAGTGAGGCCAGCGCCACCGGCAGCGTATACAACGACTGGTCGTTGAGCACGATCAGCGGCCACATGAAATCGTTCCAGCTGGCCATGAAGGTGAAGATCGCCAGCGTCACCAGCACCGGTTTGAGCATCGGCAACACGATCTGCACGAAGATCCGCGCTTCACTGGCGCCGTCGATTCGTGCGGCCTCCAGCAATTCATCTGGAATGCTGCGTGCGTACTGGCGCACCAGGAAAATGCCGAACACCGTCGCCAATGCCGGCACGATGACGCCGCCGAAATTGTTGGCCATTCCCAGGCCTTTCATCATCAGGAACAGCGGCAACATCGCCACCTGTCCGGGAATCACCAAGGCCGCGAGCAGGATCTGGAACACACGCTCACGGCCCGCAAAACGCAGCTTGGCGAACGCATACCCCGCCATCGTGTTGACCAGCAGCGACAGCACGGTGATCACCCCTGACACCAGCAAGCTATTGGCGAAATTACGACCGATGCCGGTGCGCGCGAACAGTTCGTGGTAGTTCGCCAGTGTCGCTGCGGAAGGCAGCAATGGTGGCGGGAAATGACTGGCTTCGCCCGATGGCATGAACGACACCGAGACCATCCACGCAAGCGGCGCCAAGCTGACCAGCGCAAGCAGCAGCAACGCGGCGTTGATGCCGATCGCGCCGATGCGCGACTGTCCGACTTCGCGGCTCAACCCTGTCATACCAGTTCCTTGCGACGCCCGATGCGGAGCAGCAACGTCGTGATCGCGAGGATGATCAGGAACAACAGGAACGCCACCGCCGAGGCGCGCCCCAGGTTCCACCACTTGAAGCCTTCCTCGTACATGAAATACAGAACGCTTACCGTGCTCTGCAGCGGATCGCCGCGGGTCATCACGTAAGGTTCGGCGAACAACTGGAAATAGCCGGAGATGGTGATGACAGCGACCACCAGCAGCACCGGTCCGAGCATCGGCAGCGTGATGTGCAGGAACTGGCGCCATTTCGACGCGCCATCGATGCGCGCCGCCTCGTAGAGATCCTCCGGAATCGCCTGCAGGCCGGCGAGGAAGATCACCATGTTGTATCCGAAGTTCTTCCACACCGCGAACAGGATGATGGTCGGCATCGCCCACGTCGGATCGCCCAGCCAATCAACCGGAGCGATGTCGGCCTTGCCCAGCAACCAGTTCACCAGCCCGTAACTGGTGTGAAACAGGTAGCGCCAGATGACGGCGACGGCGACCAGTGTGGTGACCACCGGCGCGAACAAGGCGGTGCGGAACAGCGGCTTGAAACGTGCAACGCGCGCATTGAGCAACATCGCCGCACCCAGCGAGACTCCGATCGACAATGGCACGCCTGCGACGACGAAATACATGGTGTTGCCGAGTGCCTTCCAGAACATCGGCGTGGTCAGCAACTCGATGTAATTGCCCAGTGCGACAAAGCGCAGGTCGTCCATGTCGGCCAACGCGTACAGATCGAAATCGGTCAGGCTCAATGCCAGCGCCGCAAGCACCGGCACGCCGAAAAACACGCCGATGACGATCAGCGCCGGCCCCGCGAATATCCATCCGGCGAGGTTAGGCCGCACACTCGCCCCCGCAAACCAACAGCTCATACATACGCCCTGCTCTTCGCCCCCTTTGAAAAAGGGGGCAGGCACCTGCGCAGCAGGTGACGGGGTATTTGCTCTTGACGTTGATCTTGCCCGGCGTCAACAGCGAAAGAACAACAGCTACGTCAAAAGCAAATCCCCCGCTCAGCGCTGGCGCGCCTTGCTGCCCCCTTTTTCCAAGGGGGCGAAAGGCTGCGGAGCTGCACACGGTATTCATTGTGCGCCTGCAACTTTCGCATCGCGTTCGTACATCCAGCGACGCTTCTCGAGTATCGCATCGACCCGCGTATCGAGATCCTGCAATGCGCGATCCTGGCTTTCGCCACCACGCACCACGCGTTCACTGGCCAGCCGCATCTCCTGCACGATCCGTTCCCACTCCAGCACCTTCGGTGTCGGCTTGACCCGTTCGAGTTGATCGCGGAACGCCTTGGCGTATTCGTCCTGCGCCAGCGTCGGATGCTCCCAGGTGCTGCGCCGCGGCGGCAGGTCGCCGATCTCTGCGTGGAAACGCTGCTGGATGTCGGGTCGCGACAGGAACTCGATCCATTTCCAGCTGGCCTGCTTTCGCGGCGACGAACGGAACAACACCAGGCTGGTGCCGCCCGCGATGCCGGCGCCCGGCCCATCGGGTCCTGGCAACGCCATCGTGCCCCACGCGCCTTTCAACGCCGGCGGTTCGCGTTTGCGGAACTCGCGGATGTTCCAGGGACCGGAAACATAGAACGCGTAGAACCCGTTGAAGAATTCATCCCAAACGTTGGAAATCTGCGTCTCCGACATCGGCGGCGCCCAGCCCTGCTCGAACATGTTGGCGTAGAACGCCAGCGCGCGACGGAAGCCGGGGCTGCGGAAGTTGCCGCGGTTGCCGTTGTCGCGCAGCAGCGGATCGTCCTGCTGCAATGCGAGAGAAAGCTGTTGTTCGAATTCGTTGACCGGCAGCAGGATTGCGTAACGCTTCGGCCCGGCGTTGCGCTTGATCGCGGCCATCGCGCGTTCCCACTCGGCCCAGGTTTGCGGTGGCGTATCGAATCCGGCCTTGGCCAGCAGGTCCTTGCGGTAAAACACCAACCGCGTATCGACGTACCACGGCACCCCGAGCAGTTGCCCATCGACGACGTTGGTCTCCCAGATACCGGGGAAGTAGTCGGCTTTTTCGATGACGTTCGATGCAGCGACATAACTTTGCAAGGGTTCGAGGGTATTGAGCGCGGCGAATTCCGGAATCCAGGTATTGCCAAGCTGGCACATGTCCGGCAATGCGTCGGCGGCGAACGCGGTCAAAAGCTTCTCGTGCGCAGACGTCCACGGAATATTTTGCAGGTCGATGCGGATATCGGGATGCTCGCGCTCGAACTCCGGGATGAATTCGGCAACGACTTCCGCCTCGCGGCCCATCGCCCAAAAACTGATGGTGGTGCGGTCGTCCTTGCGCGCGCACCCTGACAACCAACTGATGGCCAGCAGCGACAACAACAGTGACCGGAGGATGGGCATGCGATGCGTGTCAGCTATCTCAGGGCGTGGCTGTGGCCGGCGCCCGCTCCCGTGCCACCTCGGGGACAGGCTTCGGTGATTGTGCTCGCTTGCCAGTCGGCGGCGCCTGATCGAGCCAACCACCGGTAAATCCAGCACGTTTCAATCCTTCGCGAATATACGGATTGCGTTTCATCACATTCCACACGAACCCATCGCGATGGTTGGCGATCATCGCCAGGATCGGGCCTTGGTCGATGCCGAGGTAGTCGCCCGCCACCCAACCCTCGCCCGGCACGATGCGCCCGGTCTGCAGCGGCACACCCTCGTAATTGAAACTTGGATTGAACGCATCCAGGAACCCATAACTCGAATACAGGAACTCGCCGTACTCGTCGTGTAGTTCCTGGGTCGCAGGAATCACGATCTCCGGCGCAAACGGCAACGAAGCAATCGCCGCGGTCGGTGCGATGGTGCCGTCGTCGAAGGCGTCGCGCAGACCCGCGCCGCGTGCGCTGTAATGACGGAATTCGCGTTGCTGCCCTCGGAATTCCTGCTTGGTCTGCTGCGGGCCGTCGCTCGCGGTCAGGCCCCAGACATCGTCGTCGTAGTCGGCCCACTGCATCGGATTCTCGATCGCGTACGCGCGTTGTGCATACGTCGCACGCCGGCTGTTCTCGAAATAATCGATGCCCTTGTCGCGCATGTAGCCATCGCGGATGCCGCGGAAGTCGATCCAGACGTGGCTGTACTGGTGGCCGAACTGCGGGCCGAAGTTGAGGAATTCCTGGCCCTGGAACACGCCCCAGCTCTTGTCGTAGGTGCGGGTCCACACCGTCCATGCATCGGGATCGACCGCGTGCGTCGGCGAGCCAAGTGCAAGCACGTACAGGATCATCGCCTCGTTGTAGCCCTGCCAGTCGTGGTCGATGAAACCACTTTCCGGATGCCAGCCCATCGCGATCAACGGCGGCCGCTGCTGCAGCCAGGTCCATTCGACGCGGCGGTACAACGTATCGGCGACCTCGCGGATTTCCTTTTCGCGTGCATCGTCGCCGTCGTAATAGCTTTGCGCGAACAGCACGCCGGCCATCAGCAGCGTGGTGTCGATACTCGACAGCTCAACCCAGCTCCCGTAACGCTGACCCTTGTCCATGTCGAGGAAGTGGTAGTAGAAGCCGTGGTACGCGGTCTTGCCGGTGCGCTCGGCGCCCTGCGGCGCGTCACGGAAGAACTTCAGCGTGGTCAGTGTGCGATCGATGGCCTGCGTGCGGCTGATCCAACCGTTTTCGACGCCGATCGGATAAGCAGTCAACGCGAAGCCGATCGCCGCGATGCTTGAAAACGGACGTGACGGATAACGATCCGGTGTCAATCCGTTTTTCTCGTTGGTGGTATCCCAGAAAAACTGGAAGGTGCGCTTTTCGATGTCCTTGAATAACGGCGTGAGTTCCGGTGTTACGGGTTGCGGGGCCGTCCGGGCGGATGTTTGTTGTTGAGGCGGGACTTGCACGCCTGCCGGCGCTTCCGTGCGTTTGCAGGAAATCGCCAGGGACAGAACGGCAACGAACGACAGCAGCGCGATTGCGCCATTACGGCCCGACTTCTTCAAAACCAGCCCTCGTCGAATCACAAGAGGAGACCATGCATGGTGGTGTCAGTGCACTGCCATCCCGCGACACGGACACAACACAGCGGCCGCCCTGTCGCGGGCGGCCGCTGTACATGGTTACCAGTCCATGCCCATGGACAACTTGAACGTTCTCGTCGGCTGCAGAATGCCGTCGCCGTTGCGCATTGCGAACTTCGGATTGTTTTCGCCCGGGCCGCCGCGCCATCCTTCGAAGTCCGTGTAGTTGCGCCAGTTGAAGACGTTGAACAAATCCGCGCGGATCCTGAACTTGACATCCGTGCCGGTGTCCCATTGCTTCTGCAATGCGACATCGAATTGTTTGAAGCCGATATCGCCTTCGGGGATGAACGGATCGAAGAAGCAGTTGTCGAAGTTGGGTGCATCCCTGCAGTTGACGGTGTCGCGGGGCGTGTGACTGGCGAGCGTCAACTTGCTGGAAGCAGTGATCCCCCACGGCGCGTCGAATATTCCGGAAGCCACGAAACGATGTCTCGGGACGCCTGTGGATAGATAGAACGTATCGCCCACGCTCGGGTAATCGAAGATATAGGTCTCGCCATTGGAGGCGTTGGACCTGTTTTCTTCGGCATCACTGAACGTGTAGGCCAGGGTCACGCCCCAACCGGAGGCGCTGGTGTAAAGCTTGTCCATCGAAACCAGCAATGCGTTCAAGCGGGTTTCGATGCCGTTGTCGGCTAGGATCAAGGTGCCGAAGCCGGGAATGGGCTGCCCGAAAGGCAGTCCACCCCATGTCGCACTCGGATTGGCGCGGAAACGTCCGTCGGGGTAGCGGTTTCCCAGCCTGAAGACAATTCCATCGTGGCTGCGGATGTGCGAGAGCGTCACCGAGCTGTTCCAGTCGTGGCCCCAGATGGGAACCACATTACGCATGCCGAAGCTGAACTGGTCCGAGTACGGAGTCTTCAGGTCGTTGTTGATCAGGTTGACTTCGCCGCCGAGGTTCGGATTGGCTGCGACCAGCGCCGCGAGCGTGGCTGGGTTGTAGTAGCTCGGGTTGAACGCCAGGCAATTGCCCTGCCCGACAGTGCACGGATAAGCCGGGGTACTAAATCGATACTCATAGGTGGGAAACGAGCCCTTGTTGCGTTCCCTCGCAATGTAATCGAACAGGTTGCGGTCATATGCCCGGCCGGCACCACCGAACACCACGTGGCGCTGGTCGCCCGAGATGTCGTACGAGAATCCGAGCCTGGGCTGCCATGCCCCCTTGAATGCCTCCCTGTTGTTGCCGTTGCTGATGTAATCCTCGATTTTGTAATCGGTGTTCCGGATATTGGGCCAGCTGCGCAGTGCGGCCGCCAGTTCGGGACGAACGACAAAGTCGAGATAGCCGGGTGTTTCCTCATAATCCCAGCGCAGGCCCATGTTCAACGTCAGCTTTTCGTTCACTTCCCAATCGTCCTGGATGTAGATGCCGAACTGCTTGTTCCTGGAGCTGATCGAACGGTCGACGCCTGCGATCGCCGCGCCAAACTCGACACGGTTCGGGGTCGTGGCGCTCTCTCCGAGATCGAAGTAGTACTGCGGGTTGGCGGGAAATTGCTCGAACCCCGTCAACTCGACCGACTTGAACTTGACGCCCATCTTGATGGTGTGGCCTTCCCAACCAAGGAACGTGAGGTCATCCTGGATCGAGAGACCCTTCTGGCCCTTGTCCTGGAAATTGCGGCCTCCCCCAACATTCAACACCCCAAGGCGGGCGTTGTCAGGAACATTGATCTGGAAGTTCAGGCCGGGCCCATTTGTGATCGGGCGTGGGTTGTAGGCGGATTCCTCCCATGTGAAATGGGCATCGTTGACCCAGTTCGTGGTGTTGAACTGGTACCGCAGATCGACCCTGGTTTCGTCGTTGACGAAATCGTTGCCATAGGACACTGCATTGATACCGCCAATCCCGCTGATGGAACTTTCATCGCGATACCGAGCGCTCAGCTCGAACAGATGCGAGTCCCCGGGGTGGAAACTGATCTTGCCGAAGTACAGGTCCTGCTTGAAGGGAGACGTCGTGGCGCCGACCTGGCCACGATTTTCAAGCGGCAACTGACTCAGCAAAAATCTCGATGGCAGCGAGACTTCAGCCGGGACGATGAAATCCTTGGCCTCGTAGGACACGAAGAAATGCATCAGGTCGCGCAGGATCGGGCCACCAAACGAAATGCCGTACTGCTCGGTTTTTGAGCGGTCCTTTGTGCCACGCTTTTCCTCGATGAGCGTCGGCTTCCTCCATGATTGCGAAGTGCGATCCCAGAACAGGCTGCCTTCGAACTCATTGGTACCAGATCGCGTCACCGCGGTGACGGCAGCGCTGCTGATCTGGTCGTACTCAGCCTTGTAGTTGGAGGTGATGACTTTGTACTCACCGATCGCCGACTGTGGAAACGGGTTTCCGCGACTGTCGTCCTGCCCCGTGATGCCGCCTGGGGTTACATAGTTCTTCTGGCCTACGCCATCGATGAACACGTTGATGTTGCTCGACCCTTGCGCACCGCTGCGTAGTTGCGACTCTTCGCCATTGGCGGAGGTGATGAACTGCATTCCCGGGACGGTGTCCGCGAACGCAAGGAAATTACGCGAGTTCTGCGGCAAGGCCTCGATTGTTTTTTGCGACACATAAGTCGCAACTTCAGAAGTCTTGGTTTCGGTCAATGCCGTGCCGACGACGGTCACCGCCTCCAAGGTGGTCGCGTCGGTTGTAGCTGCGGCAGCGCCCACGCCAAGATCGAGTGTCGCGGTCTGTCCGACTTGAAGCGTCACGTTCCGGCTCGAGGTCTGCCCGCCAGCAGTGACATCGATGCGATACGTACCCGGGGGCAGGCCGGCCAGCGAATAACTGCCAGTGCCGCCAGTCTGCACGCTGCGCTTGAGCCCGGTGGCGAGGTTGGTCGCGGTGACGCTGGCATCGGTCGCCGGACCCGCTGCCGTTGAGACCTGTCCACGGATCGTTGCGGCTGTCGATTGCGCAAATACGTGCGGTGTGGACATCAGCAGGCAACTCGCCAGCGCACACGTCAGCAGCTTCCGGTTGGGGCGTGTGGTCTTTATGGATTGGAGCTTCATGACATTTCCCTCCCAAGGGATCGCAAGGTGTTGTAATCGGTTACATCGGGGAATGAAAAAATAGCCGTTGCAGGAAAAGAATGTGCATGGTCAAGAGGTGTTGCTGTGCGAGCGCTTGTTGCTGGCGCCGCTGGACTCGCGGACGACCAGTTCGGGCCGCAACGATTGCGACTCGCTATTGCCTGTGCCGGCAATGGCATTGAACAATACGTTCATCGCCTCGCCGCCGAGATGCGCGATGTTGACCTGCATCGTTGTCAGCGACGGATGCACATAGCGCGACAGAGGAATGCCGTCGAAGCCGGCGACCGCAATGTCACCGGGGACGTCAAGACCCGCCTGGTTGAACGCGAACAGGCAGCCGAGCGCCATCATGTCGTTGGCGGCAAACACCGCATCTGGCTTCAGCGCCGACTGCAGCAGTTGCTTGCCAGCCTCATGCCCCGAAGCCTCATCAAAATCACCCGCGAGCACCCAAGGTGTTGCATCAGGCAATTGCTGCGCCAACGCATCGTGATAACCACGCAGGCGTTCGCGCGCATCGAAGTTGTTGTCGGGGCCGGCGATGAACGCGATGTTGCGGTGACCGGTCGCAATCAGGTGCTGCATCATCGTCATCGCACCGCCGTAGTTGTCGACGCTGAGCGATGCCGCTTCCCCGTTGTGCAACTGCGTGTTCACCAGCACGGCGGGCAGCGACGACGACAGATGCTCAGTGAGACAACCCACATCGTCGACATACGGCGACATCACCAGCAAACCATCGACGCGCCCGCGCATCGCGCGCAAGGCTGCGCCCTGCTCTTCCGGATGGCCGTGGTAACTGGAGACCAGCAAGTGATAGCCGCGTTCGCGTGCGACCTGGTCGACACCGCGCATCAGTTCCGAGAAAAACTCACCGTACAGATCGGGCAGCACCACGCCGATGGTGTTGGTGCGGCGGCTGCTGAGGCTGCGGGCGGCTGCGTGGGGGCTGTAACGGAGTTCGCTGGCGACGCTCAGCACCCGGAGGCGGACGGCTTCGGCGACGTTATCGTGACCATTGATCGCGCGTGAGACTGTGGCAACCGAGACATTGGCCGCACGTGCGACATCTTTGATCGTCACGCTCATCGCCGGTTCGCACCCGCCCAGAGACTGGATTGAATCGAATGTAAACGTTTCCAGTCACAAATGTAAAGCAATCGTTATGTTGCGGTCGCAGCAAAGTCATATCCCTCTGAAGCAGCCAGTATTTCTTTGCTGCAGTGCGGCATGCGCGCGCAAGAATCTCGCTGCGCTGCAACAATGCCGATCACATGTTCAGGACGCGCGAGTGCGCTGATCGGATGAACCCGCGAGATTTTTTGTAGGAGCGCACTTGGGCGCGATGAGTCTTTACCGGTAGAGCCACATCGCGCCCAGGTGCGCTCCTACATTCAAGATTAAGAGATGTCAGCGGTGATCCTCGTCAGGCGCATGCGCCTCGATCGCAAGCGCATGGATATCGGTGGTCATCAGTTCGCCCAGCGCCGAATAGATCGCACGGTGGCGCGCCAACGCATTCATCCCCGAGAATGCTTCACTGATGATCTCGACAGTGAAGTGCCCTCGCCCGTCCTTCGCACCTGCATGTCCGGCATGACGACGGCTGTCGTCGCGGATCTCGAGCTTGCTCGGCGCCAACGCGGTTTCAAGCGCGTTGCGAATTGCCTCGACGCGCCCCCGGTTGTCGATACTCATGGCAACACCAGCTTGAACGGACGCACTTCGGTACGCGCGTACACGCCGCCACTCACGTACGGGTCCGCATCGGCCCACGCGCGGGCCTCGGCGATCGAGGCAAACTCGGCCACGACAATGCTGCCGCTGAATCCGGACGGCCCTGGATCCTCGGCATCGATCGCCGGACAAGGGCCGGCCATGAGAAGGCGGCCCTCGTCGCGCAGTGCGATCAGTCGCGCCAGATGGGCGGGGCGATGTTCGCCGCGTTTGGCCAATGCGCCCTCGCCGTCATAACCTTCAATTGCGTACCACATGGCTTGCAGCTCCCTGGTCAAGACTTAATTCTAGGGAGAGTAGCGCCGCTGGACACCCGCAACCGCAGCCCGTACCCTTGCCGCCATTGATTAGCAGTCATTGATTCGAGGCCGGATGCAGCGGCCGCCGCAAGCCGGCACGATTCGCTGCCCCCAACCGGCCCGCGCCCAACGTCCTCTTTGCTGTTCGCCTCCGCGCTCGCGGTGCGCATCGCCTGAAGGCGTTTCGGAAATCGCGTCGGCTTCGATGCACCTTGAGGTTTTAGCTTGAAATTCCCCCGCGGCGCGGATCGTCCGCCCGCATGCTCTGAGTCCTGACCTGACGGCCAAGTGCCGACCCGATGACACAAACCTCCGCGCTCGGCGCGACACCACCCACAGAGAACACACGACCGCAGCAGCAGGAAATGCCGCTGGCGATGGTGCTCGGCCAGCCGGTGCTGCAAATCCCACAAGACTTGTACATCCCGCCGGATGCGCTCGAGATCATCCTCGAAGCCTTCGAGGGACCGCTCGATCTGCTGCTGTACCTGATCCGCCGGCAGAACCTGGACATTCTCGACATCCCGGTCGCCGAGATCACCCGTCAATACGTCGACTACATCCAGGCGATGCACGAGTTGCGCTTCGAGCTGGCTGCCGAATACCTGGTCATGGCCGCGATCCTGGCCGAGATCAAGTCGCGCATGCTGCTGCCGCGCGCGGTCATCGACGAAAGTGAGGAAGGCGACCCGCGCGCCGAACTGGTGCGCCGCCTGCAGGAATACGAACGCTTCAAGCAGGCCGCCGAAGACATCGATGGCCTGACGCGGCTGGATCGCGACACCACGGCGGCGAGCGCCTTCGTGCCGGACCGCGCCGCGGTAAGGCTTCCGCCACCGGTGGATTTGCGTGAGATGTTGCTGGCGCTGCACGACGTGTTCAAACGCGCCGAGCTGTACACGCAGGTCGCGATCAAGCGAGATGCGCTGAGCGTGCGCCAGCGCATGGGCGAACTGCTGACGCGGCTGCACGACGGCAAGTTCCACCGCTTTGAATCGCTGTTCGAGCCGCGCGAAGGCAAGCTCGGTGTCGTGGTGACGTTCCTCGCCCTGCTGGAACTGGCCAAGGAACAGCTGCTCGACTTCGTGCAGGAGGCGGCGCTGGCGCCGATCTATGTCAAGTCGCTGGCGACCAGCGGCGATTCGGCAGTCAACCTGCACAGTGAATTCGACGAAGACGTCGATGCAGCTAACGACGACACCGTGTAGGTGGGAACCGTTTCATAACAGCCGAAGGCTGGTCATTCATTCGCAGGGACATGATTTGTACCGATCACAACATGTGCGAATCCATTCGCACCCACGCAACGCACACAACCACGACTCCATGGATCAACACTTCATCACCCGCATCGTCGAAGCCGCTCTGCTCGCGGCCAACCAGCCGCTGACGCTGGCGCAGTTGCACGGACTGTTCCCGCTCGACGAGCCTGCCCCCGATGGCAGCGTCGAAGTGGCGCTGGAAACCCTGCGCGAGCAATCCGCCGATCGCGGCGTGGAACTGGTCGAAGTGGCCTCGGGTTTCCGTTATCAGGTACATGAGGACGTGCATGCGTGGGTCGCGCGCCTGTGGACCGAGCGCCAGACCAAATACACGCGGGCGACGCTGGAAACGCTGGCATTGATCGCCTACCGCCAGCCGATCACCCGCGGCGAGATCGAGCAGATCCGCGGCGTGTCGGTCAACAGCAACATCATCAAGGCGCTGGAGGAACGCGAGTGGATCCGCGTGGTCGGGCATCGCGATGTCCCCGGCCGGCCGGAATTGCTCGGCACCACCAAGGGCTTCCTCGACTACTTCAATCTGAAACGGCTGGACGAGTTGCCGGCGTTGTCGGAGTTGAAGGACTTCGGCGACCTGGAGCCGCAATTCCCGTTCGAGGGCGAGGCAATGCCGATTGGCGACGTCGCCAGCGATGTGGCCAGCGATACCAACACCGGCGTCGACATCAATGCCGCCGACATTGATACCGATACCAACGACAAAACAGAGCACGAATCCGCATCACAACCGCCGTCTGTCGAAGACGACCCCGACATCAACCAACACAACGATTCGCAAGACGAATCTGACACCCACGCCACCCTTGAAAGCAGCGCCCTCGCCGAAGACGGCGACAGCGACCGGAGCAACGCATGAGCAATAACACCCCGTCCGACAAGGACCGCCGCAAACTTTCCCTGAAGCGCGACGACGAAGCCGCCCCCGACGCGCCGCGCCTGGAGGAACGCCTGCACAAGGTCCTCGCGCAGGCTGGCCTCGGCTCGCGCCGCGCGCTGGAACAACGCATCGCCGACGGCCTGGTCAAGGTCAATGGCGAGACCGCGCAGGTCGGCATGTCGGTCAAGGGCGGCGACCGCATCGAACTCGACGGCAAGGTGTTCGTCGCCAGCGCGCTGGCCGAACCGGCCCGCGTGCTGCTGTACAACAAGCCCGAAGGCGAAGTGACCACGCGCGAGGATCCCGAAGGCCGGCCGACCATCTTCGACGCGCTGCCGGTGCTCAAGGGCGCGCGCTGGATCGCGATCGGCCGTCTCGACATCAACACCACCGGCCTGCTGCTGCTGACCACCGATGGCGAACTCGCCAACGCGATGATGCATCCCTCGTACGAAGTGGAACGCGAGTACGTGTGCCGCGTGCGCCCGCCGGAAGGCATGGACGACGTGCCTGAAAATCTCGTCGACCGCCTGCGCCGCGGCGTGGCGCTGGAGGACGGCCCGGCCAAGTTCGACGAGGTCGAACGCATCGGCGGCAGCGATTCGCACGACTGGTTCCGCGTGCTTTTGAAGGAAGGCCGCAACCGCGAAGTACGCCGTCTGTGGGAATCGCAGGGCTGCCAGGTCAGCCGGCTCAAGCGCATCCGCTACGGCAAGGTCGCGTTGCCGCAGCCGCTGTTGCGCGGGCAATCGCAGGAGTTGTCGGAGGAGAAGGTCGAGGCCTTGCGTCGCGAACTGAAACTGGATGAAGGTCCTCCGCCCGCATTGACGCTGCAGCCGGTCATCGGCCAGCGCAAGGCCAGCAAGTCGACCGTGCAGGTCGGCCGCGAAGGCCACAAGTCCGGCAACGCGTATCTGGGTGGCCACAGCACCGCCGATGAAGGCCGCGAGTTGCGGCGGTTCGACAACGTGCGCGAAGACCGCGGTCGTGGTCGTTTCGGCAACAAGGGCGGTGCTGGTAAAGGCGGGCACGGCGGCTTGACGGTCAGCGGCGAAGCCGCGGACCGGCAATCACAGCTTCCGTTCAAGCCCAAGGGCATGGGCGGTGGCCCGCGTCGTGGCGACCAGCAGCCGGGCGCGCACGACGCCGGCAATCCCGCGGCACTGCGTACGTGGTATGTGCCCGAAGGCGTCAATACCGGCCCGACCGGTCATCGCAATCCCGATGGCGCACGCCCTCCGCGCAAGCCGTACGGCAAGCCGACCGGTGCAGGCGCGCCGCGTCCGGGTGGTGGTCCTGGCGGTCCGCGTCGCGGCGGTCCAGGTGCTGGCCCAGGCGGTGGTTATGCCGGTAATCGCAGCGAAGGCGGCGGCTATCAAGGCCGCAGCGAACGCGGTCCTGGCGCTGGCTATCAGGGCAACGATCCGCGTGGCCCCGGCGCCCCACCGCGCGGCCCGCGTGGTCCAGGTGGTGGTCAGGGACAAGGACAAGGCCAGCGTTCACCGCGTCCGTATGGACATCCGGGCAACGCACCCAGCTTCCCGTCCGATCACGCCAATCCCGGCACGTTCAATCCGTGGGACAAACCGCGCACGCCCCGTCCGGGCGGCCCGCGTCCCGGCGGCCCGAATGCCGGCCCGCGTCCCGGCCGCAACAACCGCCCCGGTGGTCCACGTCCGCCAGGCCCGCGTGGTCCCCGTCCGGGTGGTGGTGGTCGTCCCGGCGGTGGCAATCGTGGTCCGCAGGATGGCAATCGGTAATCGGCCGGATCACAAATAAAAAAGGGCGCTTCGGCGCCCTTTTTTATCAGCCGCAAAATGGATTGCATGCCGTCGAGCGCATTACCCACGAACGGTTCGCAGGCTCCAGCGGTATCTATCGCCCAAAACGGAGCTCGCTTCACCAACCCAGCAAGGCACGCGTCGAGATGCCGGGTTGATAGATCCAACCCAGCCTACGAAAGCGAAAACGCATCTCCATCCAGCATCGCCGGGAAACGCTCGCGGTGCGCGATAAGTTCGGCCGCCTGCAATGTCGTGGTGCTGACGACTTCCTCGTCGGTGCATTCGCTGATCGGCTTGCCGAGAAAATCGATCACGGCGCTGTCGCCGGCGTAATGCAGGCCGTTGCCGTCGGTGCCGACGCGGTTGAGCCCGGCGACGAAACATAAATTTTCGATTGCGCGGGCGCGGAGCAGGATTTTCCACGGGTACGCGCGCGCCGAAGGCCAATTGGCGACGTACAGCAACAGGTCGTAGTCGAGTTGATCCTTGCGCTCGACGTCATGGCGATTGCGCGAGAACACCGGGAAGCGCAGGTCGTAGCAAACCAGCGGGCATATGCGCCAACCTTTCCATTCCACCGTCAACCGATCGCGACCCGCTGCGTAACGCTCGTGCTCTTTCGCATAGCGGAACAGATGACGCTTGTCGTACGTGTGCAATCCGCCATCGGGCGTTGCGAACAGCAGGCGATTGAATACCTGGGAAGCGCCAGCACCCTCACCGGTGCGCAACTGCACGCTCCCGCAGACCGCCGCATCAAGTTGTCTGGCCTGCGCCTTGATCCATGCGACCGTCGGGCCATCCATCGTTTCGGCATCGTCGATGGCATCGTTGCTGAAACCGCTGGTGAAGGTTTCCGGCAGCAGCACAAGATCGGTGAGGCCATGCAACGGCGCCATCAGATCGCCGTAATACTCGCGATTGCCGGCGGGGTCGCGCCACAGGGTGGCGCCTTGGACGAGGGAGATACGGAGGTTGTTCATGGCGTTACTTCATGGAATTATTTTCTGGATTACTTTAACGCCATTCCGTGATCCTAAAGTCGTCATGGCCATGGGTCTATCCCGCCCGACTTCGTCATCCCAGCGAACGCTGGGACCCAATTTGATGTTGCAGGACACGCAATTTTCGAGCCTGCGCCAAGAGCGCTCTCATCCGCCTTCGGCACCTTCTCCCGCACGCGGGAGGAGGGAAAATCACGCCTGCGCTGAGGCTGCAATCAAAGTCGCTGCAACCGTTCGATCGCCGCATCCAGCGTCGTCTGGTTCTTGGCGAAACACAGCCGCGCCAGTCGCTGTCCTGCAGGCGGAGTCTCGTAGAACGGCGACAACGGAATCGCAGCGACACCTTTCTCCTCCACCAGCCAGCGACAGAACGCGGCATCGTCCAGATCGCTGACGGCCGAATAATCGACCAGCTGAAAGTATCCACCCGGCACCGGCAATGGCTTCAGTCGCGTGGTCAGCAATTGTTCGCGGAACGCGTCGCGCTTGGCCTGGTAGAACGCGCCGAGTTGTTCGTAGTGTTCCGGCTCCGCATCCAGCATTGCCGCGAACGCGTGCTGCGCCGGCGCGAACGTGCAGAACGTGTTGTATTGATGCACCTTGCGGAACTCGGCAGTGAGCATGGGCGGTGCGATGCAGTAACCCACCTTCCAGCCGGTGCAGTGATAGGTCTTGCCGAAACTCGATATGACGAAGGCGCGATCGCGCAGTTCCGGATAACGCAGCGCCGATTCATGCCGGGCGCCATCGAACACGATGTGCTCGTAGACCTCGTCCGACAGCAGCACAATTTGGGTATCGCGCAGGATGTCGGCAACGGCCTGCATGTCGTCCGCGGTCAACATCGCGCCCGACGGATTGTGCGGGCTGTTGATCATCAGCATGCGCGTCTTCGGCGTGATCGCATCACGCACGCGCTGCCAGTCGGGCGCGAATGTCTGCGGATCCAGCGGGATGTGCACGGCGCGTGCGCCGGCAAGATCGATGGCGGGCTCGTAGCAGTCGTAGCACGGGTCGAGGACGATGACCTCCTCGCCCGACCGCACCACCGCATGGATCGCATTGAAGATGGCTTCGGTCGCGCCGCTGGTGACAGTGATCTCACTGTCGGCATCGACCTGGCAGCCGTACACGCGCGCTGTCTTGCGCGCGATGGCCTGACGCAGCGACGGGATGCCGGTCATCATCGCGTACTGGTTGTGGCCGGCGCGCATCGCGGCGTCGAGTTCGTCGACCAACCGCTTCGGCACTGAAAAATCCGGGAAGCCCTGCCCCAGGTTGACCGCGCCGTGCTCGGCGGCCAGCTGCGACATCACCGTGAAAATGGTGGTGCCGACCTTCGGCAATTTCGTTTCGACGCGAAGCAACGGTGTTGATTGCATGAACGGATTCCCGGTTTCGTAGTCCGAAACGCCCCGATGGGCATTTCGGCGATCACCGGAGTTTACGGATGCGCGGTGATCGGTTAAACCTTCACGATGGCGAACACGAACGAACGACTGACCGGGCTGCTGCAGGCCTTCCTGACCGCTGACTATCGATGGGAGCGCGATGGGCACTGGTATCCGCTGGCGATCGGCGAACCGGCTTCCAGGATCGACGAGATTTTCCCCGATGCCCGGCAGTTCGGCACGGTGTCGGCCTGGAATCCGCATTCGGTGGCGCGCCAGGACCAGACCAATCGTGCGGCGGACGAGGCCCTGCGTGCAGCGCTGGCCGCCAGCGGTCGACCGTTCCAGCCTGCGTTCGCATCGGCGCGCAATCGCAGCTGGAAGGAGTCGAGTTGGCTGGTGGTGGATATGCCGCTGCCGGAATTCGACGCGTTGTCGCGTCGCTTCGGCCAGCTTGGGACCCTGTTCTGGCAACGCGGCCAACCGGTACGGCTGCGCATGAACGCGGCGGCGCCCGCTGGCGGGCCGACCACGCCTTCATCGACTGGCTAAAATAGAAGTCCGACGGCCGCCATGGCGGTCCATGACGGTCCCATGCCTGACACCCATCACCACATCCCGCCGCTGCTGGCCGCGCGCGGCCTGAGTTTCGCGCGCAACGAGCAGCCGGTATTCGGACCGCTGGATTTTGCCGTCGATGCCGGCGAGGCATTGCTGGTGCAGGGCGACAACGGCGTCGGCAAGACCACTCTGCTGCGCGTGCTGGCCGGGTTGCTGCGGGCGGATTCCGGGGAAGTGGATCTGGATGGCGCACTTGTGTTTGCCGCTCATCCCGAGCTTGTCGAAGGACACGCACGCACGCGCGAGCGCTGCCGGTCGATCGCCTACCTGGGCCACCTGCCCGCGCACAAGGCCGACCTGACCGCCATCGAGAACCTGCGCTTCCTGTGTGGCTTGCATGGCCGCAAGCGGGGGCAAGATCCGGCGAACGTGTTGGGGATGGTCGGACTCGGTGGCTACGACGACACCCCTGCGCGGCAACTGTCGGCCGGCCAGAAGAAACGCCTGTCGCTGGCGCGCCTGTGGTTGTCGCCCGCGCCGGTGTGGTTGCTGGATGAGCCGTACGCCAACCTGGATCTCGACGGCATCAACCTGGTCAATCGACTCGTCACGGCGCACCTGCGCGAGGGTGGCGCGGCGCTGGTGACGACGCATGGCGCGTACGCGGCGCCGCCGGTGCGGACGAAACAATTGACGCTGGAGCGGCAGCCGTGATGTGGAGTGTCATCAAGTCGCCATCCCCGCACAAGCGCATTTGCAGGAGCGCACCTGGGC
>JAJAYW010000069.1 GCA_026786005.1 Lysobacter sp.
AGCCGATGGGTCTATGGACTCAGCAACATGACGGTGTGCCGGATGCACCGCGTAGGGTTTTTGTAGGAGCGCACCTGGGCGCGATGAAGCGTTACCGGGACGCCCAGGTGCGCTCCTACAATACGGATGGGATCAAGCAGCTTCGTCGGTCGCCAGTGCGTTGTCGGCGCGGACAAACCACTCGCCACTGAGGGGAACGAACTTGCTGCAGCACTCCATCGGCGCCTTATAGATGTGCAGTGACACGGCGATTGAATCCTGGCTGGCATTGCCGATGGTGTGGTACTCGTGCGGTGGAATCAGGCTGCCGGCACTGCCCGGACCTGCCTGCATGCCACCTGCGGCGCGGAAGCGAAAACGTTCGCCGTCGCGTTCCAGCAATTCGAATTGCGTGATTTCAAGTTGCCCGTCCCAGACGCCTTCCACGCACCACAACCCGGAATGATCGTGCACCGGCGTGCCCTGGCCCGGACCCCACGTCATCGCGACAACGCTGTAGCCGTGGCGTTCGCTGCGATAGATCTCGCGGCGCGCGTAGTGGTCTTCGATCGGCTCGAACACACAGTTGGGCAGGTGCACTTCGGGATCGCGGATCAGCGCGCACAAGGTGGTGCGCAAGGCGGCCGTGATCGCGTGTTCGTCGCCGCTTGCCACCGCCAAATCGAGGGCCGCGATGAATTTGTCGTGGCCAGGGAAATCCACATCGGGAGCGGCGAGGTCGGGACACGGGGCATCGGTGTTCATGACAGGCATTTTACGCTCGGTTGGACATGAGTCGGTAAACAGCGTGGGAGGAGCGTAGCGCGGGTCTTGACCCGCCGCTCGGCTGTTTGCTCCGAAAGCCGCGGGTCGAGACCCGCCCTACAGCGAGCCTAGGAAGCGGCCGACAGCGGGCCCAAAGCGCTCGATATCGACCAGGAAGGCATCGTGGCCCTGCGGCGACTCCAGCGGCACGAAGCTCGTATCGGTGCCGCCGACGCGCAGGCCCTCGGCAATCTGTTGCTGCTGCTGCAGCGGGAACAGGATGTCGGTCTGCACGCCGATCGCCAGCGCCTTGTCGAGGCGAATCTGTGCGAGGCCGTCCATGACGTCGCCGCCGACGGTCTCGCCCAAGTCGAACCAGTCCATCGAGCGGCTGAGGTAGAGATAGCAGTTGGGGTCGAAGCGGCGCACGAAGCGGCGAGCATGGCCTTCGAGATAGCTCTCGACCTCGAACTCCAGGCCGAACGGATCCTCGTCGCCGCGACGATCCGATTCCAGCCGCACGCGGCCGAAACGCCCATCCCATTCCAGCGCGGAGCGATAGGTGATGACGCCGAGTTTGCGCGCCATGCGCATGCCGCTTTCGGGATATCTGGTGTCGTCGTAGTGGCCATTGTTCCAGGCGGGATCGAGCCGGATCGCTTCACGCTGCAGCGAACGGATTGCGATCGAGAACGGCAGCGCGCGGGCCGCACCGGAAATATTGATGTGCGTGCGCGCGGCGCCGGGGTGGCGCAGCAGAAACGCGAGCGCGGTCATGCCGCCCATGGAGTTGCCGATAACGCATGCGAGGCGCTCGACGCCGAGGCCACGCACCACGTGCAATGCGGCATCGGCGCCGTCTTCAACCGAGAGTTCCGGAAAATCGAGTCGATAAAGCTCGCCGGTTTGCGGATCGATCGACGCGGGTCCGGTCGATCCCTTGCAGCTGCCGAGCGAGTTGACGCAGATCACGAACCAGCGATTGCTGTCGATCGGTTTGCCGGGACCAAGCATGGCCTCCCACCACCCGGCTTCCGGATTCGTATCGTGGGCGGCTGCGTGCGCGTCCGGCGACAACCCGGTGAGGATCAAGAGGGCATTGTCGCGTGCGGCGTTGAGCGCGCCCCAGGTTTCATAGGCGACACGTGCGTTGTGCAATTCACCGCCGCGTTTCATTGCGAACGGGGAGGGCAGGTTGAAGAAGCGAGTGTTAGGAGGGATGAATTCGGTCATGCGGGGCAGTTTAGCGGGCTAGCGAGCTGCACCGATGGTCAGTTCGACCGGCTCCGTCACTGGCAGCGTGACGCGTACTGCCCTGGATTCGATATCCCCTTCCTGGCGCATCGCGTTGCCGCTCGCGGACAGACGGGCGATTACTTCCACGTCCTGCAATGCAGACAACTTCTGCGTCGGCATCGGGCCATCGCTGTCGTCGAGTGTCACCGTGAACGGTAATTCCTGCACGCTGCGCTTCTCAACGGCGACCGGCATGGGCGCGCCGCCGGGCATGCGGGCGATGACGAAAATACTGGCGCTGCCATCCAGCCGCACCCGTGAGGCGAAATCGGGATCAAGTGTCACCTTGACGGTCAACGCGTTCGCGGATGTTGCAGTTGCCTCTGCTTCTGGCAACGGAGGCAGTCCGGCATCCCTGCGCGCGGCGTCGATTTGCGGACGCAGGCTGGCCGCGGTTTTCGCATCCACTTGAGCGAGCAACGGTTGCCAGGTCGCCGCGGCTTCGGCGTGGTTGCCGGCCTGGCGTTGTGCGATGCCAAGGAACCAGCGGCCGCGTTGCTGCTGCGGTTGCAGTAGCAGTGCGCGTTGCAGCATCGACACGGCCTGCGCATCGAAACGGCGTTGCGGATTGGCCAGCGCGCGTGACTCTGCGGCTTCGACCTGCGTCTCCGCGTCGTTGGGTGCGAGCTTGGCAGCACGCGTGTAGGCTTCGCGCGCATCGGCAAAGCGTTGTTCCGCGACGTAGGCACGGCCGAGCAGGCGCCAGCCTTCGGCCTGGCCGGGATCGGTCTGCAATTTGGCTTCGAGTTGCGTGATCGCGTCGCCGAGGGTTTCCGGGCCGGCCACGACTTTGGGATCGAGCGCAGCGGGCGTACCGACCACCCGGTACAAGGCGAACGTCGTGACCGCCAGGGTCAATGCGATCGCGGCGAACAGACCGCGCGAATGCGGCCATAACGGTTTCAGCACGAATGCGAACACCGCCAGTGTGAGTGCGATTGCGACGGGAACGAAAGGCGTCATCACCACTCCTGGGTGTCGTCGCTGCGCACGGCATGATCGGGACCCGCACGCTTGCGCACGATGCGTGCGATGACGAACCCGCCAACCAGCAGCAGCAACGCCGGCCCGAACCACAGTAGCCAGGTCTTCGACGCGACGCGCGGGCGGTACAACACGAACTCGCCGTAGCGCGCGACCAGGAACGATTTCACTTCCGTATCAGATTTTCCCTGCCGCATCAGGTCGAGCACTTCGTGCCGCAGGTCGTTGGCGATCTGCGCGTTGGAATCAGCCAATGACTGGTTCTGGCACATCACGCAACGCAGTTCGGAGACGAGTGCGTGGAAGCGTCGTTCTTCGGCGGTGTTCTGGAATTGCAGTGGGGCGGTGTTGGTGGCGACTTGGGCGGATGCTGAAAAAGACAGAAGCATTGCGAGGATCAGGCAAGCCGTGGCCAGCGTCGTACGCATGCCATTGCCGTCATGCCCGTGCAGGCGGGCATCCAGCGACTTTGTTTTCGTTCCCGCCCTATCGGCGCTGGTGCAGTTCTGCTGCGAATAGCGAAGATCAAGAGCCGAACCTTCACCCGCCCTTCGGGCACCCTCTCCCGCGGGCGGGAGAGGGGCAAAAAAAGACACGATCCCGGGGTCAAAATCTGTCATCGGGCGCCTTCGATTTTCTGCAGGGCAGGCAGCAGTTCCTTGCGAACAATCTCATCGCTCAGCGGGCCGACGTGTTTCCAGCGAATCATCCCGTTGCCGTCGACCAGGAAGGTCTCGGGTGCGCCATAAATGCCCCAGTCGATCGCATTCTTGCCTTCGATGTCGGCGATGACGAGCCAGAACGGATTGCCGAATTGTTCCAGCCAGCGCAACGCATCCGCGCGTTCGTCCTTCCAGTTGTAGCCCACTACCCGTACGCGCTTGCTCTCAGCGAATCGCGTCAATACTGGATGCTCGACGCGGCATTCCACGCACCAACTGCCCCACACATTCAAGACGAATGGCGTGCCACGCAGATCCTGCAACGAGACGATACGATCCGGTTCGTGCAGCACCGGCAGTGAAAACTGCGGCGCGGCTTTGCCAATCAGCGGCGAGGGCAACGCATCGCGATCCGGTTTGCGGCTAATCCATACGCCCGCGGCCAGCAACGCGGCCAATGCGGCGAATATCACCAGCGGCAGCCAACGATTGAGTTTCATGGGTCGCCGTCTCCTTAGTTTCCATCAGGATGCATATTGCCACGCGCAGTCAGTACGCCGATTTGCGGTTCCAAGCTTTCTTCAAGATCAGATCGAAGCAAAATCGGCTCCTCGTTCGCACTGTTCTTTCTTGCTCTGAAGCGACGATCGGTGGCGGTGACGAAACCGCCCAACCCCATCAGCAAAGCGCCGAACCAGATCCAGCGCACGAACGGTTTGATGTGCACGCGCACCGCCCAGGCGTTGTTGCCGAGCGGTTCGCCGAGCGCGACATAGAGGTCGCGGAACACGCCTGGATCGATCGCGGCTTCGGTCATGGTCTGCCCGCCGCTGGCATAGGTGCGTTTTTCCGGATGCAGCGTGGTCATGACCGAACCGCCCTTGAAGACCGTAACCGTGCCGCGGTCGGCCTTAAAATTTGGCCCGACACGATGCGCGACGCCGTCGAAGCGGAATGTATGGCCGCCCACTTCGGCGGTCTGTCCCGGCGCAAGCGCGAGTTCGCGCTGAAGGCTCAACCCTTCGGTCAACAACGCACCGATCAGGAACACCGCGACGCCGAAATGCGCCAGCGTCATGCCGAGCATTTCCGCGGTGAAACGGTTGCCCTCCACCGAGAAGCGCGACCAGACGAAACGCGCCGTCCCGGCGGCGATCCATGCCGCAGCAGCGAATCCAGCAGCGGCCTTCCACGACCCTTGCGGCGCGATGAAGAACGCGGCGATGCCGATGCCGACGGCCAGGCCCGCCCACGGGATCAGCATCGCGAGCGGTTTCGATGGGTCTTCGCGCTGCCATCGCGTCAGCGGCCCGAACGGCAGCAGCAGCACCAGCGGCGCCATCAGCAGCAGGAACAGCAGCGAGAAGTAGGGCGGTCCGACCGAGATCTTGCCGAGGTCCAGTGCATCGGCGAGCAGTGGATATAACGTGCCTAGCAGCACCATCGCGCAGGCGGCGACCAGCAACAGGTTGTTGGCGAGCAGCAGCGTTTCGCGCGACATCGCGGTGAACGGTTTGCCGTTGATCGCGGCATCGTCGCTGTTGGGCGCACGCAACGCATACAGCAGCAACGAGCCGCCGATGACGATGCCGAGGAAGATCAGGATGAACACGCCGCGCGTCGGGTCAGACGCAAACGCGTGCACGCTGGTGATCACGCCCGAGCGCACCAGGAAGGTGCCGAGCAGCGACAGCGAGAATGCGGCGATGGCCAGCAGCAAGGTCCAGCCGGCGAAGCTGCCGCGCTTTTCGGTCACGGCCTGCGAATGCAGCAGCGCCGCGCCTGCGAGCCACGGCATGAAGCTGGCGTTCTCAACCGGATCCCAGAACCACCAGCCGCCCCAGCCCAATTCGTAATACGCCCACCAGCTGCCGAGCGCGATACCGAGCGTTAAAAAGCCCCATGCGACATTGGTCCACGGCCGCGTCCAGCGTAGCCAGCCTTGCATGAGTCCCGAACGGGAGGACGCAGGCTCCAGCAACGCGGCAATGGCGAATGCGAATGGCACCGCGAAGCCGACGTAGCCCAGATACAGCATCGGCGGATGGATGATCATCCCCGGATCCTGCAACAACGGATTGAGGTCGCGGCCTTCGACGGCGGCGGGCAGCAGACGCTCGAATGGATTGCTGGTGAAGATCAGGAGCGCGAGGAAACCGATGCTGATGATGCCCATGACGCCGAGCACGCGAGCGATGACTTCGTGCGGGAGTTTCTTCGAGAAGATGGCAACGGCGCCTGTCCACAGCGCCAGGATCAGCGCCCATAGCAGCAGCGAGCCTTCGTGCGCGCCCCACACGGCGGTATAGCGGTAGACCAGCGGCAGCAACGAATTTGAATTCTGGGCGACGTAACGTAGCGAGAAATCCTTCGCGACGAAGGCGTACGTCAGGATGGCGAACGCGAGGGCGACGAGGATCAATTGCGCGTAGGCGGCGGGGCGCGCAATGGCCATCATGCTGCCGATCCGGCGGTGTGCGCCAACCAAGGGCAATGCGGCTTGCAGCGTTGCAATCAGCAGCGCCAGGATCAATGCGACCTGGCCGAGTTCAGGCAGCATGGAGCACCATCGCTTGGTTATTTTGCTCGTTATTCCAGCGCAAGCTGGAACCCATTTTGTTTTTGCTTCTTACATGAAAGGCGAAGATCAAAATGGGTACCAGCTTGCGCTGGGATGACGGCTTCAGCGATCCAGTACCCAGATTCAACGTGTTGAGTCCATCTGAATCGCTGCCGGTGGCGTCTGCACATCATGCTTCTTGTGCGCTGCGCCCATCTTGTCGGCAACTTCCTTCGGCATGTAGGTCTCGTCGTGTTTGGCGAGCACGTTTTCGGCGATGAAGGTATCGCCCTGCATGCGACCGGTGGCGATCACCGCCTGTTTCTCGCGGAACAGGTCGGGGAGGATGCCGGTGTAGGCGACGAGCAATGTCGCGTCGCCGTCGTCGACCCTGAAACGTGCCTGCATCGACCCCGCCGCACGCTGGAACGAGCCGGCCTGCACCATGCCGCCAAGGCGGAAGCGCGCATGTTTGCCGGCTTCACCACTGAGCACTTCCGACGGCGTGTAGAGATAGGCGACGTTGCGCTGCAGCGCCATGGCGACCAGCGTGGTGGCGATGGCGGCGGCGGCGACCAGAAGGAGAATCAGCAACAAGCGGCGTTTTCGTATGGGATTCATTGATGTTCGATTCTTTTGAGCTCGTCATTCCCGCGAAGGCGGGAATCCAGTGACTTTGATTTTGATCTGCATTCGCGGCTTGAATGAGTGTCTGGTTCAATTGAAAAACAAAGTCGCTGGGTTCCCGCCTGTGCGGGATTTTTAACAGCGAGGCTGGTCATGACGACTCAGAGATTACGGGTTTCCGAGATTGTTCCTTGACGGACAGCTTTTTCCCGCTGGGTCTTTAACCGTGCAGCACGCAACAACTTCGCGATCTGGATCCGCGGCGCGACGAAATCCCACAGCAAAACGACGACGAACACCATGTAGGCAGCGATGACGTAGGTCTGGTAAGTCATCGTTTGCCCTCGACCAACGTGGCAACCCAGGCCTTGCCAGATTCGCGGCGCAGGTTGTCCGTCCGTGCGCGCATCAGCAGCGAACCGACGAACCACAACTTCGTACCGACCAGCATCGCGATCAGCGGCGGCACCATGCTCCCATCGATGCTCGACTCGCCCATCAACCGGATCGTCTGCCCCTGGTGCAGCGAGTTCCACCACACCACCGAGTAGCGGATGATCGGCAGCAACACCACGCCGACGATCGCCAGCAATCCGGCGGCGCGGGCCGCAGCGCGGCGATCATCGATGGCGTTGTACAGACCGATGATGCCCAGATATAAAAACAGCAGTATCAGTTCCGAAGTCAGCCGCGGATCCCAGTCCCACCACGTGCCCCACATCGGCTTGCCCCAGATCGAACCGGTGGCGAGCGTGATCACGGTAAACGCGGCGCCGATCGGCGCGCAGGCCATCGCCAGGATTTCGCACAACTTGATCCGCCAGATCAGCGAAATTGCGGCGTACACCGCCATCAAGCCGAACACGAACAGGCTCATCCATGCGCTGGGGACATGGATGTAGAGGATGCGGAAGCTGTCGCCCTGCTGGTAGTCGGCCGGCACCTGGAACAACGCGGCCCAGATGCCGTAGGCCATCACCAGCACGCCGAGCGCGTACGCCCACGGCGCCCAACGCGCAGCGAAGCGATCGAAGTAGGGGGGTGAACCGAGTTGGTGGAACCAGCGAACGACAGGATTCATCAGGTCTCGATGCCTTCGCACGCAACGCGGCGAAGAAATGGGCGTGAAGGAAGCAACTTCGTCAACTCAGCGCAATGCGGATCGCGGCGGCGGCAGCCAGCGGCGCCAGTACCAATGCCATCACCAGCCCCGCACCGAGGAGCAGCAGCGCGCCGGAAGGATCGAGGCCTTGCGCGGCAGCGGCCACGCTGCCTGCGCCGAACACCAGCACCGGCACATACAGCGGCAACGCCAGCAAGGCGACAAGGATACCGGAGCGGCGCATGCCGACGGTTAACGCGGCCACGACCGCGCCCAGCAGACTGAGCAACGGCGTGCCCAAGGCCAGCGAAGCCAGCAGCACCGGTAGTTGTTCGCGCGGGAGGTGCAGGAGTTCGGCAAGCAAGGGTGTGATCAGCAACAACGGCAGCGCGGTCGTCGCCCAGTGCGTGAACACGCGCACCGTCACCAGCCACGCCAGCGGCACCGGCGCCAGCAGCCATTGTTCGAGTGAACCGTCTTCGGCATCGCCGCGAAACAAGGTATCGAGTGCAAGTAATCCGGCCAGCAGTACCGCGAGCCACAGCACTGCGGCAGCGACGTTCGACAGCGCTCGCGCTTCGCCGCCGAGCGCCAGCGCGAACAGCACCACCACCAGCAATGCGAACAAGGCCGGCTGCAGGGAATCGCCGCGCCGACGCCAGAGCAGGCGGAGGTCGCGGGCGGCGAGGGCCTTGGCGGCGGACCACATCATGCGGAAAACCTGTTCGTTTTTCCCGCGCAGGCAGATTTGCGTTTGTAGGAGCGCACCTGGGCGCGATGGGGCGTTACCGGTAGAGCCACATCGCGCCCCG
>JAJAYW010000070.1 GCA_026786005.1 Lysobacter sp.
AAGCAAACCAAAGCACCACGCCCATCGCAATCCGCCACACTCCGATTTCCCCAAATACAAACCGATTCCGCCCCTGCCCAATCGCCGCAAACGGAAAGATCGAAGTCACCCCCGCAAACGCAGCCCACCGCTCCGGCACCCGCTTCGCATATTTCGCATCAAGACTGAACATTCCGGCCACCGCCACCACCAAAAACGCACCAGTGAAGATCGCGCCGCTCAGCGTGCCGGTGATGATCATGTGCGTCGCCGCCCATAGCGCGAACGACCACAGCATGGGATAGCGCGTCACCCGCAGGATGCCCACCGCCGGCGTGTCGGTCTTCAACGCGCGATGGCCGCCGACCATCGTCGGATTGGGCGTCGTCACCGAACCGACCAGGAGGATCGCCGCCGGCACCATCACCAGCATGCACGCCACCACCAGCCACTGCGGCGCATGCCACAACACCCGCACCGGCCCGGCCGCGCCCCACGCCAGACCGAGCCAGACGATGTTGGCGACCGACAGCAGCGAGAACGCCAGGCGGAAACCAGCCTCGCCCAGCAACTGCACGACACGCCCGCGCAACGCAGTGCCGGCGATACCGATGTGCACGAAGATCCAGACGATGGCGGCGGCGATCAGGGAAGCGAGTTCCGGTGTCATGCCTGATCCTCCAGTCGATTGACGAGGATGGCAGCGGATTGCGTGAGGTCGATCCCCGCCACCGCGCGGTGGGGCGAGGATGTCACGGATCGCGGGCATTTCCTGTCTCGGAAGCGTCCCTGAAGCTTTTCTGGACCAGCGGCCCGGTCCGATGGCCCCCACGCGCCGACTTCGCCGTTACGCTCTGAGTACTTGCCCAAGACCGGAGCCGTCCATGCACGTCCGCCTGCCGTTTGCGTTGCTGCTTGCCGCCGCCACCTGCCTCGCCGCCGTGATCGCCCCCGCGACTGCCGCCGAGTTCGATCCGGCCAGCGTCCCGGAGAGCACTGCGACCTTGCCGCCCTTCCCCTTCTTCAAGGACCCCGAAGGACTCAAGAGCACCTTCGACGACAAGGACCGCCACAAGAACTTCGATCGCGAACACATGATCGCCGGCGACAAGGTCGTGGCCGTCGAGGGCAAGGTGTTTCGCGACCGCTTCCAGCTGACCAATCCGGAGCAGCGCGAATATTCCGACATCGAATTCCAGCGCAACTATGCCAATGCCATCACCGAACTCGGCGGCGTCGAAGTCAGCCGCGTGCAGTACACGGATGCGGTCCACAAAGCCTTCGGCAGCCGCGACGCGGTCGACAAGCACTACCACGGCACCTGCGCCAGCGACGGCTGCGAGAACCACACGTACCTGATCCGCCAGGGCGGCAAGGAATACTGGATCCAGGTCAGCACCGGCGCGATCCCGCTGCACGGCGAAGTGGTGGTGCTGGAGCGCCAGGCGATGGCCAGCAAGCTTGCTTTCCTCGACGCCGCGGCGATGAAGAAGAAACTCGATGCCGATGGACGCGTCGCGCTGTACATCAACTTCGACACCGACAAGGCCACGCTGCGGCCCGACGCCGCGCCGGTCATCGAGGAGATCGCCAAGTTGTTGCAGGACGACACCGCGTTGAGGTTGTCCATCGACGGACACACCGACAGCACCGGAACCGCCGCGCGCAATCGCGACTTGTCGAAGCAACGCGCCGAAGCAGTGCGCGATGCGCTGGTCGCCAAGGGCATCGACACCGCACGCCTCGGCGCACAGGGCTTTGGCCCGGACAAACCGCTGGCCGACAACAAGGACGAAAGCGGGCGCGCAAAGAACCGGCGCGTGGAACTGGTCAAGCAGTAATCGTCGAAGGCGCACGCGTTGCCAACAGGCATCGCGTGCAACCACCTTCCTGCTCTCCCGCCACAAGGTGATGAAAATGCAACCTGGATTGCTGCGGACATGGCTTGCATTCTTCCTGCTGGGCTTCTGTGCTTTAAGCGCAACGCCCGCACGCGCCTCGTTCGGCGATTGCAACGATCCGGCATATCTGGGGCAGTTCGACGCCCGGTTCGCCACCGAGCCGGATTTCCTGTGCGTGGAAAGCGCGCGGGTGCCGGTCAGTTCCGATGCCGGGACCACGCATATCCGCATCGTCCAGCACCTGGTCTCCGATTGGGCCACGCGTCCGGGCGCGATGCGTGCGTTCAAGGACGGCGTCGATGCCAGTGCGCGAAAGATGGGCGCCCTCGGCGGCTTCCGCATTTCCGACGTGACCATCCTGCTGGTCGATGGCTATGGCCCGGGTGCCCGCAATGAACGTTTTGGCGAAATCGCCGCATGGACCAACGTAAACCCGGGTGACGAATGCCGCATCACCGTCTGGTTGCTCGGCTCAGGCGCCACGGCCAGGTATGGCGCGTCCGTGGTGGCGCACGAATTGTTCCACTGTGTGCAGCGCTCGAGTCTGACCCCGGCGCAATTGGACTCGTACCCTGCCTCCGGCACGGAGGGTGGCGGCGCCTGGTGGACAGAAGGGTCGGCTGACTGGTTCTCCACCGTCGCCGTGTCACCGCCCCGCTACATGGCCGATCGGGTGAGCTCCTTCGATGCGCGTTCGCCGCGCAGAGCGCTCAACCGGATGTCGTACGACGCTTACGTGTTTTTTGCCTGGCTGGGCGGCACGAGCGGTCCCGAGAGCGTGATGCCGTTCCTGCACGCCATGGCCTCCAGCGCCAGTGAATCGGCGCAACGCGCGGCGATGATCCGCGCGCTGGATGCCACGCAGTGGCTACGATTTGCCGAGGACTACCTCGATCAGCGTATCCATGATGGCCATGGCGCGAGCATCGCTTCCACGCCGCAAACTGGCGACACCATGACGTGGGAGGGCACGCGGACGCAGCGCATCGAACTCCTCCCCTTCGTCATCAAGCGCGCAAACATCACCTTTCGCTGCGGCCGTTGGCGCGTCGATCCGCAGCCGCGGAAATTCCACGCCGTCAAACCGGGCGGCAGCGAGACATGGGTGCCATTCCCCGGCACCATCGACGCCACGGACGGCAGTCCGCGCCAGTTCCGTTTCGCCGCCATGGCGCCGTCGTCTGCAGCGGTCGCATTGCAGGTTGCCGGCCTGCTCGAGGCGGGTTGCCAGGAATGCGCCGGCACCCGCGAGATCGATCAATGCCTGGTCGGCACCTGGCAGGTGACGACCGCCGCCGCCGAGCAATGGATGCGGGAACACGGCGGTAGCAACAGACTCACCGGCACGTCGCAAACCGGCAACACCATGACTCTCAATGCAGATCGCACCTTCAGCACCGGCGCGTCGCAGGTGCGGGCTGACGTGCAGGGCGAAGGGGCCCATGGCACGGGCAGGATCAATGCCCAGTCGAGCGGGCGCTGGTCTGCAGCGAGCGGGCAGTTCAACGTGTGTCCCGACACCAGCGCGATGGGCGGCAGCGTCACCACGGTCGTGTCCGGACGCAGGATCACGATACCGATGCCAGCGATCGCCATCCCTGATTCTTCCAGCGCGTACACCTGCGCCGGAAGTTCACTCCGCGTCACGATCCCCATGGGCACCGCGGGCACGGTGACTTCCGTATACACCAGGGTTTCCGGGCCACCTTGATAATCCTTGCGGGATCGATTGAGTCAAGCGACGCCGACGTGTCCTGCATCGCGCAGGCAACGTCATGCACAACCCCAACTGCTTCGTCCGCGAATGACTGATGCGAGGGTGACATGATGCATGTGCATGCACTGAAGACTGCGGCGTACAAGTCGATCGACGCGGTCATGGCCGCGCAGACCGATCTGGTGGAGGTGGTCCACACGCTGCGGCAGGTGGTGTGCGTGAAAGGATGAGGCTTGGAGGCCGGTATCCCCGGCACTGTGATCTGTTTCGTTCCCCTGCAACGCCGCCCTGCAAGGGGCGGCGTTTTTTATGGGGTCATGTCCATGGGTGCGATCTGCAATCCGCGCGCTGCACACCACTTGCGACCCGCTTCGTCAGGGCGCCGGCGTGAGCATCAACAAGCGCGCATTGGCGCCGTCTTCCAGCAGCCAGATCGTGCCGTCCGCGCGTTGTTCCACTTCGCGGATGCGTTTGCCCATTGGATAGCGCGCGGCTTCGCGTGCGCGACGGCCGTTGAGTTCGACGCGGATCAGCGCCTGCGAGGCGAGTCCGCCGATAAAGCCGTTGCCCTGGAACGTGGGGAACAGCGAGCCGGAGTAGATGATGAAACCGGCCGGCGCGATGACCGGGGTCCACCACGCTTCGGGCGCGTTGAAATCCGGACGGGTGTCGTGATCGGGAATATCCGCACCACCGTAATGGCTGCCGTTGGACACGATCGGCCAGCCGTAATTGGTCCCGCGCTCGATCAGGTTCAATTCGTCGCCGCCTTCCGGCCCCATCTCGTGTTCCCACAAGCGGCCGCGCATGTCGAGCGTCATGCCGAGCGGATTGCGATGGCCCAGCGTCCAGATCTGCGCGGTGACGCCGCCCTGGTTGGCAAACGGGTTGTCGGCGGGCACGGTGCCGTCGTCGTTGAGGCGAATGATCTTGCCCAGCGTGGACTGCATGTCCTGCGCGGGATCGAATTTCTGGCGGTCGCCGGAACTGATGAACAGTTTGCCGTCGGCGCCGAACACAATGCGGTGGCCATAGTGACCCTCGCCGGTCACCTTGGGCGTCTGCCGCCACACCACCTGCAGGCTGGACAGGCTGCCTCCATTGCCGGCGAATGTCAGGTTGGCGCGCGCGACCGCGGCGCCGCGGGTTGAACTGGCGCCGGCCTCGGCATAACTGATGTACACCAGCCCGTTGCTCGCGAACTGCGGATGCAACACCACGTCGCCCAACCCGCCCTGCCCGCCATACAGCACCGCAGGCACGCCGGTGACATCGCCGACCACGCCGGTGTCCACGTTGATCAGCTTCAGCAGCCCGCCCTTCTGCGTGACCAGCAAGCGCCCGTCGGGCAGGAACGTCATCGCCCATGGCTCGTTGAACAGCCCTTTTTGGGTGGCGACGAACGGTGGATTGGGGATGGCCGGCGCATCGCGGCCGCTGCCGGTGTTCCGCAGCGGTCCGCCGGGAGTGCCCGTGGCCGGAACCTGCGAGCCGCCCCGCTGGGGGTCCGATTGCGCGGTTGCGCTGCACAGGCAGAGCAGCAATCCACCGATGAGGCCTGTGATGGCGATTCGCATGATTGTTCTCCTGGGTGCCGGGATGGGAGATGCGCTGCGTGGCAGTGAGCGCATGACCGCGAGTCTAGTCCTCGTCATGGGTGATGGCGTGTAGGAACACCAGCGGCTGTCACGCTCAATGAACCGGTGACGGCTGACCTTGTTTTCAATGTGTCCACATTGTGATCCGCAAGGCGGGTTTTGACCCGCTAGGCTGCACACGTGCGCCAATTCCCGCACGTGCCACTACTGCCACGCCCGCCGTTTGACTACGTCGAGCGCCTCGCGCGCGCGCGCTTGCTGATTCCATGGCCGACCGGCGCACCGTGCGCGACTACGCGCCCAAGCCGGTGCCACGCGACATCATCGAACCCTGCGCGGGCTGCCGGCTCGGCAGCAAGCGGTGCCCACCAGCAGCCATGGCGGTTCGTCGCCGTCGCCGATCCCGAGCTGAAGCACCGCATCCGCGTGGCGGCAGAAGCCGAAGAGCGTAAGTTCTACGCACACCGTGCGCCACCCGAATGGCTTCAGGCACTGGCGCCGTTGGGGACGCATGCCGACAAACTTTCCTCCACATCGCACCATGACAGCCAAACGTTGCATCGAATCAATGAACCGCATCCCATTTTTAGGAGAAGACATGATGCCCAGATATTTTGTTCTACTCAGCTTGCTGCTTGGCACGACGCTTGCCATGGCGGCCCCACCGGCCAGGCTCTCCAGTCGCGACCGGCTAGCCAGCGAGGGTTACGCGTTGGTGCGTGGCCCGGAGTTCGGCATCCAGATCAAGCTCGTCGAAACAAAACCTTCTCCCAACCGGACACCGAGCTTGTATGTCTACGACTATGTCGTGACCGACAACGCAACCGGCAAGATCCATGGCGGCCGCGGCAAGAACCGACTGGAGGCAAGTGTCGACGACATGCACAAACCATCGCGCTGGCAATTCAGGGACCTGGATGGCGATGGCCACACCGACTTTCGTTACTACAAGGGTGACGGCAAGAAAAGCCATATCTGGTGGGCGGAAGTGTGGCAACCGACGCGCAAGAAGTTCATGTACGGCAAGGAGTTCGCTGGGAAGTAAGGCAGCCGCTAGTGATTTCAGGCCCAGCCCTGACGGGATGGCTAACGGACTGCGTTGGTGGCGCGCGCGCGCGTCCCGGCACTACCGGTCTACGATCCGTCTTCTGCCGATCGCCAACGCGCCGCGCGCCATGCGTCGCGTTGAGGCATATCCATAAACGTCCAGGCGACGAACCGGCTCTGCTTGTTGCCCTGCGCCATCGCCACTTCACGCACCTCCAGCGCCCCTGCTTTCTTCAATTGTTTGTGTACGTTGGCAAGATGTTCCGACTTCGAAACCAGGCTGCTGAACCAAAGCACCTGCATCTGGATGCCGGCACTTTCGCGGATCATCCGGCGCACGAACGTCGCCTCCCCGCCGGTGCACCACAGCTCGCTGGCCTGGCCGCCGAAGTTCAGTGGCGCATCCGGCGTACCCAGATTGCGCGACTTCCGCCGGCTGCCGCGCGCGGCGTCCGCGGCCGATGCATGGAACGGCGGATTGCACAGCGTGATTTCGAAGTGTTCGTCGTCGTGCACCACGCCCCTGAAGAGTTGTCCGCGATTGGGCTGAAGGCGCAACTCGATCGCATCGCCTAGGCCGGGGTTCGCCTGCACGATCGCGTTCGCTGCCTGCAGTGCAGTCGCATCAACCTCCGAACCGACAAAACGCCAGCCGTACTCGCTGTGACCCACCAGCGGATAGATGCAGTTCCCCCCTACGCCGATGTCCAGCACGCGAATCGACGCCCCTCGAGGGATGACACCGTCGTTGCATTCGGCCAACAGATCCGCAAGACCATGCACGTAGTCAGCGCGGCCGGGGATCGGCGGGCACAGATAGCCATCGGGAATATCCCAGTGCGCGACGCGGTAGTCGACTTTGAGCAGCGCGCGGTTCAACGCACGGACCGCATCGGGATTGCTGAAATCGATCGTCGTATCGCCGACCGGCGTGGTGGTCAGGAACGGCGCCAGCTCCGGACACCCCGATGTCAGGCGCGCGTAGTCGTAACGGCCTTGATGGCGGTTGCGCGGATGCAATCGTGCCTGGGTGCTCATACGTGACCTCCATTCCACTCCAGCATATCGATCTATCCAATCCCACCTGCGTGGTACGTGCCTTGCATGTCCTCTGTACGGACAAGGGGAATCACCATGCAACGTCTGCGCGTGACGGTCATCTGCGTGGCACTACAGAGCTGCTTGGCCACGCCGGTACTCGCGCACGGCGGTGGACTGAACGCCGAGGGTTGTCACAATGACCGCAAACGCGGCGGATATCACTGCCAACGCGGTGCGGCAACGTCACCACGCCACCCATTGGTACCCGCTGGCGTTCAGCAACGAAACAACCTGCAACGTGGCGGTGCTGTGCTCACACCGAACGGCGCATACGTCAATTGCGACGCTGCCCGGGCCGCAGGCGCCGCACCGGTGCATCGTGGTGAACCGGGTTACGGAGCGCATCTGGATCGCGATGGCGATGGGATCGGGTGTGAGCCGTATCGCGGTCGGTAGCTTGAGTACTGCTTTGGCGTTACAGCGTTTAGGAATAACCGTTTAGAAATGACCCTTATCCCTGTTCCAGTTCGGCTGTCGCGCCTACGGAGTGACAGGAGCAATCGCACTTCAGCCTAATTTGTCTTGTCAAAGCACCACAGGCTTTCAATCAAACCAGCGCGTGCGAAAAACGCGGGTGGGGAACACGGTCAGAGTGCACTGATCGCCGTGGATGCGCCCCATCCCAAGCCCTCGGCCGCGCGCAAGGCGTTCACGCTCGCGCAGAAGGCCGACGCCAGGCGCGCCGCTGATGCGTCGGGCCGTCCCTGTCCCCAGAAAATGTCCCTGGCACCTTTTCCCCATGTTGCTGGTCGCACACGGCTGGCCGCTACGCGAGGACGATGACGTTGCCTTGAAGGCGGGACAAGGGGACCCGCACGCTGGTGTGCGCCGGCATGCACGGACGCACGCCCATGAAGCACTGGGAACGTAAGGAGACGACGATGAAACCGCATACTCCCTTATCACTTGTGTCACCTGGATTGCCGATGCGCAGGCTCGCCATTGCGACGTGCACGCTGCTCGGGCTCGTTGCGATCACCGGTTGCGCGCAAGCGGCTACCCGGTCGACGGCATCGACGGCATGGGGTTCGATCCCAACCGGCGCAGGACAAACGCCGCCTGGATCGGATCGCGACAAGGATGGTGTCACCGACGACCGTGAGCGCAACCTGGGCAGCAATCCCGAACAGCCGGACAGCGACAAGGACGGTTATCCCGACGGCGTCGAGGACAGGCTATCGGATTTCGGTTTCGACCTTGTCCGCGCCGATACGGATCGCGACCGCGACGGCCTCACCGATGCGCGCGAAGCGCAACTGCAGACTGATCCGGCTTCACCCGACAGCGACGGCGACGGCTGGAGCGACTTCGACGAAGTGCTGAACGAGTACTTCGGCTACGACCCGCGCGTGAAAACCGCCGATGCGGATTTCGACGGCCTGGGCGATGCACTGGAACAACGGCTGGGTTCCTCGCCCAACAAGGTCGACAGCAACGACGACGGCATCAGCGACTTCCAGGCGTATTCGGCAGACCAGTCGCCCGTCGGCAAGCCGCTGAAAGGCCCCCTCGCCGACCTGATGGGCACCACGTACAGCGCGGCGATGGGCGAGGCACTGACGCGGATCCGCAAGGGCGGCACCTTTCCCGATGGACTCGCGGGGCAGCTGCCCTATCCCGACGTGACCGCGCCGCTGGTGCGAGAACGCATCCGGCCTTCGGCGGCGTTAATGCAACGCGCGCTGTTCAATCCGCACAACTCCCCTGGCATCTACAAAACCTACACGGAGATCGAGCAGGAACTGTCCAAGCTGGCCCAGGATTTCGACGGCAGCCCGGGGCCGTCGCTGGTGCGGCTGTTCTACTGGACCGGCCAGACCATCGAGAACTGCGACGGCAAGCGACGTCCCGGTCGCAAGATCTATGCGGTCAAGGTGTCGGCCAATCCGCAACAGAACGATCCGGAACCGGAAGTCGCCTTCCTTGGCGTGCACCATGCGCGCGAACTGATCACCGGCTACCAGACGATGCACCTGCTGCACGCATTGACCGACGGCTACAGCACCGACAACACGATCAGGAAGCTGGTGGACACGCGCGAGGTCTGGGTGATCCCGGTGGTCAACCCCAACGGGTACGAACGGGCCGTCGCCAACCAGGTTGACTGGCGCAAGAACACGCGCCTGACCGATGGCCAGAAACGCTGCGGCACCGACCTCAACCGCAACTACGCCTTCGCGCACCCGGCCACGTTCACGCAGGCGCAACGCATGTCGCTGCCGGACATCGGCCTGAGCGGTGTCGATACGGGCACCGGTAACCTGATGCCGGACTTCGATACCTTCCCCGGTCCGCAAGCGTTCTCTGAAGTCGAAACGCAGGCCGTGCGCGGCCTCGCCCACAGCCAGTTCCTGACCCGGAAGGAACGCGAAGTGGATGGACTGGTGTGCATGCTGTCGTGGCACAGCTACGGCGGCGTGGTCGGCCACCCGATGGGGCACGTGGCTGTACCGCCCACCACCAACCTCGACCCGCCCGACGTCGCCCCGTTCGACGCACTGACCAAGGCGATGGCGCAAGCCGCCAACTACACCGACGTCCAGGACGATTACGCCACCATCGGCGTCGTCGATGGCTGCTCGACGCCGCATTACATGGTGTACGGCGACTCGAACGACTGGTTCTACAAGGACGGCGACACGTTCTCGACGCTGATCGAGGAGTTCTCCTCGCCCGAACGCGGCAGCTGCCCGATCGGCCCGATCCAGAACGACTTCAACCCGCAAACCGCGGCGGCGCGCG
>JAJAYW010000071.1 GCA_026786005.1 Lysobacter sp.
CGGGTGAAACTCGAGAATGGTCACGAAATCATCGCCCACATTTCCGGACGGATGCGCAAGAATTACATCCGCATCCTGACCGGCGACAAGGTCAAGGTGGAAATGACCCCTTACGACCTGACCAAGGGTCGCATCACCTACCGAATGAAGTGACTTTCATAAGTCATTGATAAAAAAGGCGGCCAATGGCCGCCTTTTTTGTAGGGCGGGTCTTGACCCGCGGCATTTCGGTAATGGCGGGTCCAGACCCGCCCTACGTCACCGTCGCCGGCAACAGCTTCTCCGGCTCCGATTGCGCTTCCACTAGAAGTTCGCCATCAAGCACATCGATGCTGACCCGGCCGCCGCCCAGCAACTTGCCAAACAGCAACTCGTCGGCAAGCGGACGCTTGATCTTGTCCTGGATGATCCGCGACATCGGCCGCGCACCCATCAGCGGATCGAAGCCGTGCTGCGCCAGCCAGTCGCGCGCCGTCGGTGTTGCCGACAGGCTCACGCTCTTTTCGTGCAACTGGGCTTCCAGCTCGATCAGGAACTTGTCGACCACGCGCAGGATGTGCTCGAAACCGAGCGCCTGGAACTGCACCACCGCATCGAGGCGATTGCGGAACTCCGGACTGAAGCCCTTGCGGATGACTTCCATGGCGTCGGTCGAATGATCCTGCTTGGTGAAACCGATCGTGCGCCGCGCGGCCTGCGCAGCACCCGCATTGGTGGTCATCACCAGGATCACGTTCCTGAAGTTGGCTTCGCGACCGTTGGTGTCGGTCAGCACGCCGCGATCCATGACCTGCAACAGGATATTGAAGATGTCCGGATGCGCCTTCTCGACCTCGTCCAGCAGCAACACGCAGTGTGGCGTCTTGACGATCTTCTCGGTCAGCAAACCACCCTGGTCGAAACCGACATAGCCCGGCGGCGCACCGATCAGGCGCGACACCGAGTGCGATTCCATGTATTCGCTCATGTCGAAACGCACCAGCTCGATGCCCAATTGCAGCGCGAGCTGCTTGGTGACCTCGGTCTTGCCGACGCCAGTCGGCCCCGCGAACAGGAAATTGCCGATCGGCTTGTCGGGGTTACCAAGCCCGGAGCGCGACAGCTTGATCGCCGAGGTCAGCGTCCCGATGGCAGGATCCTGTCCGAAGATCACCATCTTCAGATTGCGCTCTAGGTAGCGCAGCACGTCCTTGTCCGATGCACTGACCTGCTTGGCGGGAATCCGCGCCATCTTGGCCACGATCATCTCGATTTCCTCGACATCGATGATCTGCTTGCGCACGTCTTCGGCAAGCAGGCGCTGGCGTGCGCCGGCTTCGTCGATCACGTCTATGGCCTTGTCGGGCAGCAAACGGTCGGCAATGTGCTTGACCGACAGATCGACTGCCGCCTGCAAGGCATCATCGGCGTAGGCAACACCGTGATGCTGCTCGTACCTGGGCTTGAGGCCGTGCAGGATTTCGAGCGTTTCGCCGACCGTCGGTTCGACGATGTCGATCTTCTGGAAGCGGCGCGCCAGTGCGCGGTCCTTCTCGAAGATGCTGCGGTATTCCTGGAACGTGGTCGATCCGATGCAGCGCAGATCGCCCGTCGCCAGCACCGGCTTGATCAGGTTGGAGGCATCCATGGTGCCGCCGCTGGCCGAACCGGCGCCGATGATGGTGTGGATTTCGTCGATGAACAGGATTGCGCCCGGATGTTTCTTCAACTGGGCCAGCACGGCCTTGAGCCGCTTCTCGAAATCGCCGCGGTACTTGGTGCCCGCCACCAGCGCACCGAGGTCGAGCGCGTAGATGGTCGCGTCGGCCAGCACTTCGGGCACGTCGCCATCGACGATGCGCTTGGCCAGACCCTCCGCCAGCGCGGTCTTGCCCACGCCCGCCTCGCCGACGTACAGCGGATTGTTCTTGCGGCGGCGGCACAGGATCTGGATGGTGCGCTCAACTTCATCGGCGCGGCCCACCAGCGGGTCGATCTTGCCTTCGCGCGCAAGCTGGTTGAGGTTGCTGGCAAATTCCTCCAGTGCGTCGCCTTTGTGTTCACCATCGCCGTCGCCGCCGGATTTGGTAGCGTCTTCCGCATTCTGCGACGGCTCGTCCTCACCGATCTTGGCAATGCCGTGCGACAGGTAATTGACCACGTCCAGCCGCGTCACGTCCTGCTGGTTCAGGTAATAGACGGCGTGCGAATCCTTTTCGCCGTAAATGGCAACCAGCACGTTGGCGCCGGTGACTTCCTTCTTGCCGGACGATTGCACGTGGTAGACCGCACGCTGCAGCACCCGCTGGAAACCCAGCGTGGGTTGGGTGTCGCGGCCGTCGTCGTCGAGCAGCTTGGCCACGGACGTTTCGATGGCCTGCTCCAGCTCGCTGCGCAACCGGTGGAAGTCGGCGTTGCAGGCCTTGAGCACGCTTTCGGCCGACGGGTTGTCCAGCAGCGACAACAGCAGGTGTTCGACCGTCATGTATTCATGGCGCGCTTCACGGGCGCGCTTGTAACACTGGCCGATGGTTTGTTCGAGGTCTTTGGAGAACATGGGGCGTAGCCTCCGTCTGTACTGCGACCTAACTGGGGACGACCTTACGCTTTTTCCATCGTACATAAGAGGGGGTGCTGGTTGAGCCTTGCGTATTCGTTTACCTGCGCCACCTTCGACTCTGCCACCTCCCGGGTGTAGACCCCGCAAACACCGCGGCCACGGGTGTGAACGTGAAGCATGATCTGGGTGGCCTTTTCCAGGTTCAGGGCGAAGAATTGCACCAGCACCTCCACCACGAAATCCATCGGCGTGTAGTCGTCGTTGAGGATCAGCACCGAATACAGCGGCGGGCGTGCGGTTTCGGGTTTTGCAGTCTCGACGACCGCGCCGTAATCGCGGTCCTTGTCGGTTTTCTTGGCCATGGCGCCATTATAAGAAGTGGGAGCGCGTCGCGACCGGCATGGACGGGAACGCGTGGGGCCTGTGAAAATGGGGGCATGATCCAATACGACAATCCCCAATACGACAATCCTCGATTCGACAATCCCGTATTGCGCGAAGGTGAGCGCCAATGAGTTATCGCGAAGGCCGCTTCTGGCAACCCGATGTCACCGTCGCCACGGTCGTGGTCTGCGACGGACGGTTGTTGTGCGTGGAGGAACGGGTGAATGGCCATGTGGTCATCAACCAGCCTGCCGGGCATCTGGAGCCGGATGAAAGCCTTGCCGAGGCAGCGTTGCGCGAGACACGCGAGGAAACTGGTTGGGACGTGCGGCTGACCGCATTCGTTGGCGCATACCAGTGGAAGGCAGAGACTGGCCGGCACTATCTGCGCTTCACCTTCGCAGCAGAGCCCGTGCAGCACGATCCCGCCCGCAATCTGGACGAAGGCATTGTGCAAGCGGTCTGGATGACGCCGGACGAATTGCAGAACACACAGTCCCGTCATCGCAGTCCCTTGGTCTTGCAGGTGGTGATCGATTATCTCGCCGGCCGCAGGCATCCGTTGTCGATGCTCCAACACATCGCATGAGCGCGCCGCGCACCATCGTCGGCGTGTCGGGCGGCGTCGATTCGTCGGTGGCGGCGTTGTTGTTGCGTAATCATGCTCGCGAAAATCCTGGCGAATCGCTGGCCGGCTTGTTCATGCAGAACTGGGCTGACGACGGCAGCGGAGATTGCCGGGCTGAAGACGACCGCAGGGATGCCGTGGCGGTGTGCGGCCGTCTGGGCTTGCCGATCCATTTCCGGGATTTCTCAAAGGAATACTGGGACGGCGTGTTCGCGCATTTCCTGGCCGAGTACGCAGCCGGACGCACGCCGAACCCCGACGTACTGTGCAATCGCGAAATCAAGTTCAAACATTTCCTTGATGCGGCGCACGCACTGGGAGCGGAGTTCATCGCAACAGGGCATTACGCGCGTGTCCAACAACGCAACGGCAAGACACTCTTGCTGCGTGCCGCGGATCGCAGCAAGGACCAGAGCTATTTCCTGCACCAGCTTGGCCAGCAGCAACTCGCCGCGACGCGCTTTCCGCTCGGCGACATGCTGAAGACTAACGTGCGCCGCATCGCGACCGGAGCCGGCCTGCCAACGGCGGCGAAGAAGGATTCCACTGGCATCTGTTTCATTGGCGAGCGCGATTTCCGCGAATTTCTCGGTCGCTACCTGCCCGCGAAAACGGGTGACATCCGTGATCCGCAAGGTCGCAAGCTCGGCGAACATTCAGGCGTGTTCTATTTCACGCTTGGCCAGCGCGAAGGATTGCAGCTGGGCGGCATCCGCGGCCGCGATCCGGCGCCGTGGTACGTGGTCGGGAAGGATGTGTCGCGCAATGTCCTCGTTGTGGACCAGGGCAGCGACAGTCCTTTACTCCTGTCGCAGACACTGTGGTCCGAGGCCGCGCACTGGATTGCGGGCGCGCCACCTACGCGGCGCTTTGAATGCACGGCGCAGACGCGATACCGGCAAGCCGATACACCGTGCGACGTGGAAGTCGCCGATGATGGCGCCCTGCTCGTCCGGTTCGCGGTTCCGCAACGTGCCGTCACACCCGGGCAGTCACTGGTGCTCTACCGCGGCGACGAATGTCTCGGCGGCGCCGTGATCCTGTCCACCGATGCCCCACTGGAAAAGAGCATGGCTGCATGAACGATGTTGTGAACGAACCGATGGCGGCGCGCATGCTGGCGCTCGCCGGGTTGCTGCAAGCCTTGAAACAAGTCCGGCAGATCGCCGACACCGGCCAAGCCGATGCCGCCATCCTGAAGACGGCGCTTGACAGTGTGTTTCGCATCGACGCCGCTTCACCGGAGGCGGTTTACGGCAATGTCGATGCATTGCGCCCGGGTCTGCGTTTGTTGCGGGAATATTTCGACAACACGGCGACCGATCCGCTGCTGCCAAAACTTGCGCTGTCGGTGCTGCAGCTGGAGCGTCGATTCGTGCGTGAATCCGAATCGGTCGGCCATGTGCAAACCGGTATCGCGGTGCTGGCGCCCTCTGCGGAACGACTGGAGAGCACACACCCCGATGTATTGTCGGGACTCGGCAGTCTGTATGCGGACAGCATCAGCAATCTGCGGCCCAAGATCATGGTGCAGGGGAATCCGCATTACCTGGGTCAAGCAAACGTGGTCGCGGAAATCCGTGCCGTGTTGTTGGCCGCCCTGCGTTCGGCAGTGCTTTGGCGGCAACTGGGTGGTAGCTTCTGGGATTTCATGTTGCGCAAGCGCGAGATGATCGACGCCGTCGACACGCAGCTCGGTTGATCGGCCGGGAAAGAAACGAAAGAAAGGTTCCGCGGTTCGTTTTCTTGTCCTGCGCGCACCACAGCCTGCGTCGTCCCGAGGGGCTGCTCCAAGAATCGATCTCGCAAGCCCCAACCCAAGCCCTGCTTCAGGCGGACCGGCCGCTGATCACGCCTTGGGTTTCCAGTCCTTGTGCTCGATGTAGGCCGGCACCGGCGCGGTGCAGATCTCGCGCTCATGCATGCGCTCGGCCAGCCATTGGAACCACTCGTTGTACGTCGCGCGCTGCAACTCCACGCGATCCTCCTCGACGAAGCGCCGCAGTTTGTCCCATGACACCACGATCGGCCCACTGAAGAAGTCGTCGACCAGGTCCAGGCTCAACTCGCCTTTGTGCACGAGGATGCCGGTGCTCTACCAGCTTGTCATCAGCAGGTAGGCGCAGGGCATGTCGGGGCCAAGGAATTCCACCAGGGGGCGCTTGTCGAGCCCTTCCGGCACCGAGTTGACCAGGTACATCGCGCGCGCGAACTCAGGGTCTCGAAGGATTGCACCAGCGCCATTGCGCCCTCGCGCTGCCGAGCCAGCCTGTGATAGCGCAGCTGCACCATCGCGAAGGCCACGCCGATGACGACGGCCAGCGCGGACACCAGGTTGGCGAAGGTGGAAATATCCATGGCGCAACCCCGGGAAGTCGCGGCCTGCACACTGTGCGATCGACCCGATTGGGACATGCCAGGCCACGGAAAACAGGAAATGTTCGCAGGTTCGTTTTCTGGAGGTGCATATTTTCCATACGCCGGGCGGACACCATGCCGCCATGGGCTTTATTCGAGTAAAGATGCATTCGACAGTGCCGCATGCCTAAAACGCGCTCGTGCCACGAGTGCAAGGCATCGAACTGAAAAGATTGAAACCCGCTACAACGCTGCGTTTCGTCGTCAAACAGCTGCGTCAAAAGACGGCTTCCGGCATAATGAACAGGTTCTCTGCGGTGACTTTCCCCGCACCCCACATTCCTTTTCACGGAGATCCCCATGGCCGACTCCTTCGCCACCCGCACCAGTCTCGAACTCGCCGGCAAGTCCTACACCTACTTCAGCCTGCCCAAGCTCGGCCAGCGCTTCGACCTGGCCAAGCTGCCGTACTCGATGAAGATCCTGCTCGAGAACCTGCTGCGCCACGAAGACGGCGTGACCGTGTTGCCGCAGCACATTGAAGCGGTGGCGCAATGGGATGCGAAGGATGAACCCGAGACAGAAATCGCCTTCATGCCGGCCCGCGTGGTGCTGCAGGACTTCACCGGCGTGCCCTGCGTGGTGGACTTGGCTGCGATGCGCGATGCCGTCACCAAACTTGGCGGCAACCCGAACCAGATCAATCCGCTGATCCCGTCCGAACTGGTCATCGATCATTCGGTGCAGGTCGACGTGTTCGGCCGCGCCGACGCGCTGGAGCTCAACGGCAAGATCGAGTTCGAGCGCAACCAGGAGCGTTACAGCTTCCTGCACTGGGGCCAGAAGTCGCTCAAGAACTTCAAGGTGGTGCCGCCCAATACCGGCATCGTGCATCAGGTCAATCTGGAGAACCTGGCGCGGGTGGTGATGGGCCGCGAGGTCAGCGTCGATGGCGTGACCGAACTGCAGGCATTCCCGGACACCGTGTTCGGCACCGACAGCCACACCACGATGATCAACGGTATCGGCGTGCTCGGATGGGGCGTGGGCGGGATCGAGGCCGAGGCCGCGATGCTGGGCCAGCCGTCGTCGATGCTAATCCCGCAAGTCGTCGGCTTCAAGCTGACCGGCAAGCTGCCTGAAGGCGCGACCGCCACCGACCTGGTGCTGACCGTCACCCAGATGCTGCGTTCGCTGGGCGTGGTCGGCAAGTTCGTCGAATTCTTCGGCGACGGCCTGCAGCACCTGCCCTTGGCCGACCGCGCCACGATCTCCAACATGGCGCCCGAATACGGCGCCACCTGCGGCATTTTTCCGATCGACACGGAGACCGTGAAGTACCTGCGCCTGTCCGGCCGCAGCGAGGAACAGATCGCGCTCGTCGAGGCGTACTCCAAGGCCCAGGGCATGTGGCACGACGCCGACTCCCCGCAGGCCATCTACTCGGCCACGCTCGAACTCGATCTGGCCGAAGTCAAGCCGTCGCTGGCCGGCCCAAAGCGCCCGCAGGACCGCGTGCTGCTCAGCGCCATGAAGGAAAATTTCCACGCCAACGTCGAAGGCATGACCGCCAACCGCACGCCGAAGAACGGTGGGATCAAGCGCATGGACACCGAAGGCGGCGGCCAGCCGCAAGCCGCACACTTGGCGGCGCGGCCGGTGTCGAAGATCCGCATCCACCACCATGATCACGACCTGGGCGACGGCTCGGTAGTCATCGCCGCAATCACTTCCTGCACCAACACCTCCAATCCGGCGGTGATGCTCGGCGCCGGCCTGCTCGCGCGCAACGCCGCACGGCTCGGCCTGAAGTCCGCGCCGTGGGTCAAGACGTCGATGGGACCGGGCTCGCTGGTGGTTACCGATTACCTCAAAAAGGCCGGCCTGATGGCCGACCTCGAGACGCTCGGCTTCTTCGTCGTCGGCTACGGCTGCACCACCTGCATCGGCAACTCCGGCCCGCTGCCGGCGGTCGTGTCCAAAGGCATCGCCGAGAACGACCTCGCAGTGGCCGCGGTGCTGTCGGGCAACCGCAATTTCGAGGGCCGCATCCACGCCGAAGTGAAGATGAACTACCTCGCCTCGCCGCCGCTGGTGGTGGCTTATGCGATCGCCGGCACGGTTGACATCGACCTGACCCAGGACCCGCTGGCGCACACGCCGGACGGCAAGCCGGTGTACCTGCGCGACATCTGGCCGACCAACCAGGAAATCGGCGACATGATCGCCGCAACCGTCGGCCCGGAACTGTTCGCGCAGAACTACGCCGACGTGTTCAAGGGCGACAGCCGCTGGAACCAGATCGCATCGCCGGAAGGCGAGTCGTTCGCATGGGACGAAGCCTCGACCTACATCAAGAATCCGCCCTACTTCGACGGCATGACCATGGACGTCGGCACCATCGATGACGTACACGGCGCTCGCGTCCTGGGCCTGTTCGGCGATTCGATCACCACCGATCACATCTCGCCAGCCGGCAACATCAAGAAGGAATCACCCGCGGGCCGTTTCCTGCAAGCACGCGGCGTGCAACCGGCCGACTTCAACAGCTACGGCTCGCGCCGCGGCAACGATGACGTGATGGTGCGCGGCACCTTCGCCAACATCCGCATCAAGAATTTGATGTTCGGTGGCGAGGAAGGCGGCAATACATTGTATTTCGGCAAGAGCGGCGGCGCCGGTGAAAAACTGGCGATCTACGACGCGGCGATGAAGTACAAGACCGACGGCGTGCCGCTGGTGGTGTTCGCTGGCAAGGAATACGGCACCGGCTCGTCGCGCGACTGGGCGGCGAAGGGCACCAACCTGCTCGGCGTCAAGGCGGTCATCGCGGAAAGTTTCGAGCGTATCCACCGCTCCAACCTGGTCGGCATGGGCGTGCTGCCGTTGCAGTTCAAGGACGGGGAGAACGCCAAGTCGCTGGGGCTGGATGGTTCCGAAATTTTCGACATCACAGGTTTGAACGATGGCGCTTCAAAGACCGCCACGGTGGTTGCGAGAAAGGCCGACGACAGTGAAAAAACATTCGAGGTCAAGGTGCTGGTGCTGACGCCGAAGGAAGTCGAATACTTTCGACACGGTGGCATTCTCCATTACGTGCTGCGCCAGTTGGCGGCGAGGAAGTCGGTGTAACCCGCGTTAGAGGACTAGGAAGCAATGACGCGCTTGACTCTACCGTTTATTGTCACTGGCGCCCTTGCGTTGGTGGCGTACTGGTTTGTTTTGTCACTCCGCTATGGTTGGTACCTACAGCCGGAAGCCGCTGCATTTTTGCAGTGGGTTACGATCGGCACTGTCCTGTGCATCATGGCGCTTTGGTTCTGGTTTCCATCTCGTCTGCTCACCGCAGCAATAGGCGCGGCCGGCTTCACACTACCTCCGCTCGTGATGGGCGCGATCTTCGTTGAGATCGATGCTGCTTTTGCGCCATGGGCAGTCGCTAGCCTTTCCTTGATCGTTCTGGCTTCACATCTGAGACTGCGAGGCTTGGGGATTAATCGTGTTTCATCGTCGCAGCCCTGAGCGCAAAGAGGCGCCCTCTAACAATTCATTCAAGCCGAAGCCGCTTCGCGGCTCGGCTTAATTCAGGCGTTGGAGTGGCACACCTGAAAGACGGCAGACTGCTTTTGTAGGAGCGCACCTGGGCGCGATGAGGCATTATCGATAAGGCCC
>JAJAYW010000072.1 GCA_026786005.1 Lysobacter sp.
GCCACGGAGGCGCAAGCCGGGGAACTGGCGAACAAGGCGCTCGCGCGGCTTACGCAACCGCTCGCGGTGAACGGCATGGCCGGCAACGCCGCAGCGCAGAAGCGGGAGGACGCACGATATGCCCCGGCAGAGGGTTGCGCATACTGGACGGTCGCCGATTTCCAGCGGCTGCTGGGCGGCGACGAGGCGCCTGTCGTCAACTCCAGCGGCCGGGACTGCCACATCACCTACAGCGGCGCACGCGGCCGCAGAGAGATGGTGATCACGGTGACGCCACGCAACGGCTACCGCACCTTCCGGGACGAGAACGCAACCTACGCCGGCGCCGCGCGCGGCATAAGTGCCGACAACGAGGGCAGCGTCACGCTCAGGGAGGCCAAGGTCGTCGAAGGGCCGTGGGAAGCGGCCGAGGACGGTCCGATCCAGTTCAACGCGGTGCGCCACGACGTCTCCATCGCACTGCGCCATGGCGGCCTGAGCATCGAACAGATCCGCGCGATCATCGGCCATGCCTTTGACCGTATCGAACAGGGGGTGTCGCCATGAAAACTCTTTCCGGTTGGCGCACATGCCTGGCCGTAGCACTGTTGTTCACTGCCCTGGTTCCGCAACTGCGTGCGCAGGACGAAGAGGCAGAAGAGCGACCAGTCATGCAGCTTGAGCTGAAGCCGGATGAACTCATGCCGCCCGGCCAGGCTGCCTTTATGCAAGGTGAGGCGGATCAGCTCGGGCACCGATTTCTTGTCGAAGGTACCGCGCTTTCGCAACCAATCTCGGTTGCCGTTCTCACGCAATATCCCGAAGACAAAGTTCGGGTGCGTGTGGTCAAGGACGACTGGGATGTGCCGGAGCGGGATGAGGAAACCGGCGCGGACAAGAAAGTGGAGCTCACATTCCGCACGTTTGATGGTTTCAAGTTGTGGATCACGGCGGAAAAGCCGACCGACTATCAGTTGGTGGTGTGGGTCGGCGAACCAGTCGAAGCGCCATTGCCCTCGATTGCGGTACCGGCCAGCAAGTTCGTCGAAGGGCAAATGGCAGCTCCCAGCCGCGCCGATGCCGAACTAGCGGCGAACGTGGGGGAAAAGCCCGGCAAAATTTCCCTCTCAAGGCTTGAGTTGGGGCTGATCGTCACCCTGCTTTTACTTGGAGGTGCATTCGCCGCCTTTTTGCTGATGCGCCGAAAGCGCACTGATGGGAGCCTGAAATGAAGACATCAACCCCGCTCCACGCGTTGTTAGCGCTGCTTGGTAGCGTTCTGATCTGCAGTCCAGCCCTCGCCGCGGATCCATGGCCAATAGATGGGACAGCAACATGGGCAAAACCCGAGGAACTTACACCATGGAAGAATCCATACGAGCCATGGAAACCTCGCGAAGCCGAAGATGTTCGGGAACGGCAGCGCAGTGCCAAAAACGAAGCTGCGTTCGACATGGAACAGCGAAGGAACCGTAAAAACGAAGCCAGGCGCGAGTTCGACAAAGGAGCCCAAAAAGGCTTGGAATCAATGAAAGGCTGGGGGGGTGTTGCCACGGCAACCTCGGACTTCTACAAAGCACTGAATGCACAGGACGCCCGCCTGGAGGCGAACTACCAGCCAGCCGGTGCTCCAGCTGTTCCTTCCAAATGCATGGAAAACAAAAAGTGCCGCCCCTGCTTTGAGAAGGCGCAGGGTGCCGTCAATACCACGCGAATCAACCTGGAGAAGGTGCGGGCGCATTATGAGTTCACCCATCGCTTTACCACGACGGGGAAAGCCTTCATGCAGGGCGTCGCTAACCAGGCAGGCGGTATCGCCGCGGCAGGTGCCCAACATGAAGCAATGCAGATCGACAAGGTCGTCGCAGGATTCGACCTGGTTGTACGTAAGAAAAACACCGAGTTACTCGGAAAGCTCGAGAAAAACCTGCGCGAAGTTGGGGTTTGTGAAGCCCAGTTTTACAAGAACGATGACTGGTTCGATCGTTACGGGTTTACCTATTACCAGTTCATGCTTGCCCACTACGATTATGGCCAGCCCGGAAAATGATTCATTCACTAGAGGAGCTTTCCGATGTTGAATAGACAAGCATTGCGTTTTGCGCCCTTGCTGCTCGTCTTGCTGGCCACGACTGCCACCAGCTGGGCAGCAGTCCGCTCTCCTGCAAAGTTTCCAACGCTCGGCGGTGCGCCCGGCAACGATCTGACCTGCGAGCCGATACCCGATGCAGCGAAAGGCCATTTCGTGTGCGAGGACAAGGAAAGTTACGAGCGTTGCAGGACGCTCGAGGGCACCGGGAAGGTGCGCGTGAATGGCGCGAAGAAAGCGACGCCGGTGGTGAAATGCCAGCAGGGCGGTTAAATCTGCGAGACGCCGCACACCTGGCCGGCAACGCCGCAGAGGCGGGCCGGGCCAGGAACCGTCACGTCAAACTCGTCGCGTAATGAGCCGTGCTCATGCGCTGCGTCCAGAAACCAGATTTGCGTGGAGGGGCAGCAATGAAAGCAGTGATTGCGATTGCGGTGTCATTGGTGGTTGTGTTGGCAGCCACTGGCTGCACCGACAGGCTCGCCCCGGAGGCTTCGGTCCCGCGACCGCCACCGAGCGATGCCCCAGTCTGGGAGATCGGCGAGGACATCGCCGGGAAGAAGGTGATGATCGACGGCAAGGAAGTGGTGATCCCCGACGATGTCGCCGACACCAAGCGCAAGATGGACGCGGTTGCGCAGGAGAAGCTGGACGCAATGGACGCGCTCGAGAAGGAGAGGCTGGAGCGCTTCAATGACCCGGACATGCAGCCATGACAGCCCGTAAAGCCGCGGATTTGCGTGACGTCAGTAACGAGGCCCTGGGAAACACGACCAGCACGAGCAGTGGCGATTGGGCCGAGGCCTCTGCGCTTTTCGACAGCGTCATCGAGATGTCCCCCGCCGGCCGCGCCGAGGCGTTGGGGCGATCGACCGCCGCGTCCGGCGTGAAGGACCGCGTGCAGGCGATGATCGCGGCGCTGGAGGCATCGCCCGGTTTCCTGGACCAGCCACCGGTGCTGCACGGTGCAGTCAGCCGGGCAGGCGACGACATTTGACAGGTGGGTTTTTCATTCGAGGCAAGCCGATCCTGCCGACGCGTCGGCAGCCCGCCGCGCTTCTTCATTCGCTTTGCGGGAATCCTTCACCCGGTTCGTCACGCAAATCTTGTCTCCGGCCATCTTCGCAACAGCCAGATAGGATTTCCTCTCTCTGGGTGCATCGGGATTCTCATAGGCATACACGCGCACGATCAAGGCGATCGGCTGCATGGCCTTCCCTGCCCCCGTCACGCGCCACTCCGCCTTTTCCCCTAGATTCGAGAATGCACCAGTGATGACATCCCAATAGCGGAGTGAATGCCGTTTCCCATCCGGCGCGACGATGGTCACGGACTGCCTGTCGTCGTCGTCCTCAACCAGCAGATGATGACCCGCCACGCCGGGGCAACGTTTAATTGAGGCGCCGGATTCCTGAAAAACTTGAATGGTCTTGCAATCAGTGAGTTTGGTGTAAACGCTGTAAATCGAACCGGCAGAAACTGGAAGAGTCCAGCTCAACGCGACGAGCGCGACAAAAATCTTCATGGCCTGGCGTCCGAAATTGAGGACGCTTGCGTTACCGAGCGTCCATTCAATGAACAGCAGTCATCGTACGACAAAACCAATATTTGAAAGGATCTGCCACCGCTCGCGCCCCTGCAGAAGGTTTCTTCCTGCGAAGCTAAATATTACAAGAACGACGACTGGTACGACCGCTACGGATACATCTATTACCAGTTCATGCTCGCCCACTACGACTATGTCCAGGCCAGCAAGTGAACCTTTCCACTGCCGCCGGAGCTTCTCATGTTGAATAAATCTGCATTGCGCTTTGCGCCCTTGTTGCTACTGCTGCTGGCCACGACTTCCGCCGGCTGGGCAGCAGCCCGCTCTACTGCAAAGTTTCCAACTCTCGGTGGAGAGCCGGGCAACGATCTGACCTGCGAGTCGATACCCGATGCACCGCAAGGTCATTTCGTGTGCGAGGACAAGGAAAGTTACGAGCGCTGCAAGGCGCTGGAGGGAAAAGGAAAAGTGCGTGTCAATGGAGCGAAAAAGGGAATACCGGTAGTCGCATGTCGGCAAGGCGGGTGAATGCGGTTTGTCACATCACCCGGAAGGCGGTGCAGGAGTCGTCGCCTTTTGATTGCCCGTCGGGCATGGCGACTTGTGAGATTCAATATCCCGATAGCATGAGTCCACGACACTGATCCTATTGCCGTGGTCCGAACAACGCCGTCCCCACGCGCACCATGGTCGCGCCTTCCTTGATGGCAAGTTCAATGTCGTCGCTCATCCCCATCGACAACGTATCCACCTGCGGATATCGCGTCGCAAGCCCATCGAACAATGTTTTCATCGCGCGGAACGCAACCCGGCGTAGCTCGACATCGGGATGCGGTGCAGGAATCGCCATCAACCCGCGCAGTCGCAGCGACGGTTCGCTTGCGATGGCGGCAGCGAGCGCATCGATGTCCCCGGGCGCACAGCCGTGCTTGCTGGTTTCGTCATCGATATTGACTTGGATGAGCACGTTCAGCGGGACACGACCCGCAGGCCGGTGCGTGGCCAGCGCCGCAACCAACTTCACCCGATCGACGGTCTGGATCCAGTCGAAGGCCGCGGCCGCGTCCCTGGCCTTGTTGGATTGCAGGTGGCCGATCAGATGCCACTCCAGCGCAAGCCCGCCAAGTGACGCCTGTTTGGCCAGCGCCTCCTGCACGTAGTTCTCGCCGAACGCAGCGACGCAACCTGGCTGAACAAGACGAAGGGCCTGCGCCAGTTCTGCGACGGCCGTCGCAGGCCGGGTCTTGCTGACTGCCAGCAGCCGCACCTGTGGCCGACTGGCGTTTCTTGCTGCGTTATCAAGTCTTTGCAGGATGTCGTGCAGAGCGTTTGCGAGCACGTCGGCGTATCCAATTGAAGGGGCGGCTGAAGTCCCGGTTTGACAGTCGGATTTGAGGGCTATACTGCCTGCAGGGGTCGTTTAATCGTACTAGTTGCTGTTGTTGTTTTCTGTTGTCTGGCACTCGGGGGAGCAGCGCATGGATATTGCAGAACTACTGGCCTTTTCGGTCAAGAACAAGGCATCCGACCTGCATCTGTCAGCGGGTTTGCCGCCGATGATCCGGGTCGACGGCGACGTGCGCCGGATCAACATCCCCGCACTCGACCACAAGCAGGTGCACTCGCTGGTCTACGACATCATGTCGGACAAGCAGCGCCGTGACTACGAGGAATTCCTCGAGGTCGATTTCTCCTTCGAGATTCCCAGCCTCGCGCGCTTCCGCGTCAACGCCTTCAACCAGCAGCGCGGCGCCGGCGCGGTGTTCCGCACCATCCCGTCCGAAGTGCTGACGCTCGAAGACCTGGGTTGCCCGAAGATCTTCAAGGATCTCATCGAGCAGCCGCAGGGATTGATCCTGGTCACCGGTCCGACCGGTTCGGGCAAGTCGACCACGCTGGCGGCGATGATCGACCACATCAACAAGAACGAATACGGCCACATCCTCAGCGTCGAGGATCCGATCGAGTTCGTGCACACCTCGCAGAAATGCCTGATCAACCAGCGCGAAGTGCATCGCGACACGCACGGTTTCAACGAGGCGTTGCGCTCGGCGTTGCGTGAGGATCCCGACTACATCCTGGTCGGCGAAATGCGCGACATCGAAACGATCCGCCTGGCGCTGACCGCCGCGGAAACCGGCCATCTTGTCTTTGCGACCGTGCATACGTCCTCGGCGGCCAAGACCATCGACCGCATCATCGACGTGTTCCCGGCCGGCGAAAAACCGATGGTGCGTTCGATGCTGTCGGAATCGTTGCGCGCGGTGATCTCGCAGGCCTTGCTGAAGAAAACCGGCGGCGGTCGCACCGCGGCTTGGGAAATCATGGTCGGCATCCCGGCGATCCGTAACCTGATCCGCGAGGACAAGGTTGCGCAGATGTATTCGTCGATCCAGACCGGCCAGCAGTACGGCATGATGACGCTCGACCAGCATCTGCAGGATCTGGTCAAGCGCGGCATGGTCACGCGCCAGCAGGCCAAGGATTACGCGAAGGACAAGCGGTTGTTTGAATAAAGCGGAAGTGGGAAATAGGAAGTGGGGAGTTGGCAAACGTAAGCCCGGCTTCACTCCTATTCCCTACTTCCTACTCCCTACTTCCGGAGCTCTTCCATGAGCAGTATCGATTTCACCTCGTTCCTCAAGCTGATGGCGCACCAGCGCGCATCGGATCTGTTCATCACGGCCGGCATGCCGCCCTCGATGAAGGTCAATGGAAAAGTCGCGCCGATCACGCAGGTGCCGCTGACGCCGCAGCAAAGCCGCGACCTGGTGCTCAACGTGATGTCGCCGCCGCAGCGCGAGGAGTTCGAGAAGACCCACGAGTGCAACTTCGCCATCGGCCTGTCCGGTGTGGGCCGTTTCCGCGTGTCGTGTTTCTACCAGCGCAACCAGGTTGGCATGGTGCTGCGGCGGATCGAGACCAAGATCCCCACGGTCGAGGAATTGAACCTGCCGCCGATCATCAAGACGCTGGCGATGACCAAGCGCGGCCTGATCATCTTCGTCGGCGCGACAGGTACCGGCAAGACCACGTCGCTGGCGGCGATGATCGGCTATCGCAACCAGAATTCAACCGGCCACATCATCACCATCGAGGACCCGATCGAGTTCGTGCACAAGCACGAGGGCTGCATCATCACGCAGCGCGAGGTTGGCATCGACACCGACAACTGGGAAAACGCGCTGAAAAACACGCTGCGCCAAGCCCCCGACGTGATCATGATCGGCGAGGTGCGCACCCGCGAGGGCATGGACCACGCCATCGCGTTCGCCGAAACCGGGCATCTGGTGCTGTGCACGCTGCATGCGAACAATGCCAACCAGGCGATGGACCGGATGATCAACTTCTTCCCGGAAGACCGTCGCTCGCAGCTGCTGATGGATTTGTCGCTCAACCTCAAGGGCGTGGTCGCGCAGCAACTGCTGCCGACCGTGGATGGCAAGAGCCGCCGCGTCGCGATGGAAATCCTGCTCGGCACGCCGCTGGTGCAGGACTACATCCGCGAAGGCGAAATCCACAAGCTGAAAGAAGTGATGAAGGAATCCACCAATCTCGGCATGAAGACCTTCGACCAGAGCCTGTTCGAGTTGTACCAGGCCGGCGAGATCAGCTACGAGGACGCATTGCGCTTCGCCGACTCCGCCAACGAAGTGCGTTTGAAGATCAAGCTAGCGCAAGGCGGCGATGCACGCACGCTGGCGCAGGGGATGGATGGGGTGGAAGTGGCCGAAGTGCGGTGAGATTGAACTCGATCGCAACGTGAACAAAAAAAGCCGGGCATCGCCCGGTTTTCTTTGCTTGTGCGGGCAAGGCAACGTCAGTCGTAGGCGCGAGTAGCCCGGGTGGAGCGCAGCGATACCCGGGGCTTTTCATGATCGGAAAGATAGAGCCCCGGGTATGGC